>WGDQ01000397.1 GCA_015493185.1 Planctomycetaceae bacterium | reverse complement strand
CTTCTCCCGCGAGTTGCACGTTTCGGGTTGTCTCGGGCGGCTCGATACGGTGGGCATAAGGATAACCGCGGGCATAGTGTCCGCAGGTCACGTTTCCGCTTTGGTCGTGCAGGCACAAGCTTTCCAGCGTGTTGTACCAGGGCGGTGATTCGATGGCGCAAAGCGTCGACGCCGGGCGGGTAATCACGGCATGATCGTCGAGAAAACCCGGCGCGGTCCGACAGTCGTCATCGAGCGTTGCGATGTAGCGATAGCCCTCGCGCCACGCCATATAGAAACCGAAGTTGCGGCACGTGTCGCTGCGGCGAGGAATCAGCGTGTGGCGGTTGCCCAATACGCGTCGGTAATCGGCATCGCGGTAGACGGTCATGTTCGGACGCGTCGCACCGACCCGGCCGTTGCTGTCGTCGACCACGATGACGCGTACTTCCTCGGGAACGCCGGCCAGATAGTCGGGGTCGACACGGCGAATCGAGGGAATCACAACCGCCCATTGAGACCAGTCGAGCGTGTGGCTGGCAGAGGTCGATCGGTTTGAATGGCGTGTATCGTGCAAGGTTGTGCTTGGCTGAGGTCTGGAGAGGAGGAACCGGGAATCGGGTTTTTGACCGAGAAGCGACCGCTCGGTGGCGTTGTTGCCCTATCCAGACTACGAGCGGTGTTGCCGCATGGCAAACAGAAGACGCCAGCGAAATGCAACCAGCTCAGAAAAGGCCCGCCAGCAAAAGCGGGCCAGGCGCCCGTGATGCACCGACTCTTCTCCCGTGGCACGGGGCAAATGCGGCACGATCCGTTCGCACACGTCGTAGTTGCCCCAGCGGAGAAATACGGTGAACAGCAGCACGGGCGTTACCGCATTGGCGGGAATGACTTGCCGCGCATCGAGCCATGCCTGCCGACGCACGATGCGATAAGGGATGTTCGCATCGCGAATCCAGATGCCGAAAAGCACGAACACGGCCACCGGCACCGCTCGCGAGATCAAACGGCGCACGGCACGGTCGGCTCGAGGATAACGCACACCGATAAGCGCGTCATGACGCTGGGCTTCGTTCCAGTGGCGTTCGAATTCTGCAAGAGGTATTTGCCGATCGCTGTCGATCAATAGCACATAGTCGCCGCGGGCGGCGTTCATGCCGCGATAAACGGCCGGTCCGTGCCCTGCGTTGGTTTGATGGACAACTCGCAGGCGAGGTTCCAGCGATTTCAGTTGGTCGAGCACCTGGCCCGTGGCATCGAGGCTGCCATCGTTCACGACGATCAGCTCGGCTTCGGGAACGCAAGCAAAAACCGATCGGCGCACTTCGTCGACAGCCGCCCGGATACCATCCTCTTCGTTGTAGGCGGGCATCACGACGCTGAGGGCGACCTTTCGCGCGGCCGGCACGGCGTGCCTTTGGTCCGAGTTGTCGATGGCGGCTGAGGCCGGAAGTATGGGATCGGAAGCCATTGGTCGGAAGCGTGCTGCCGTTTTTACCAGGCTGTCGAAAAAAATCGCTCTGGCCGCGAGTCGGCTGAGCCGGCCGACTCAATGTTGCTCATAGCTCGGCATTTCTTGCAGATGCGCCCAGGCATGCCTGCGACCGGCCTTGCTGAGCCGAGCGGCCTGGCTTTCCGTTCTCGCCGACGGAATCATTTTTCAACACATTGCCACAGGGCATAGTGTCGGCCGAACCATCAGAAGAACGATCTCACGTGGATCATCTACCATAGTTGATCGCGTGCTGCGTGTCAGCTTTTTCCTTTTCCTTGGCGCGGTGGATCGACGGTTGGGCGGCCCACCTGAAGGCAAGACGTTCGAGGGTGGTGAGCTCGAGTTTTGCCAGTTTTCACTTCCTCATACGGCCTGACAGAGAAGACCGACCACGCTGGTTCAAAAGCCCGTTGGAAAATTCGCTCTCATGTTCCGGCTGTAAGCGCCAGAATCGCTCGGTCCCGCATTGCGCAGAGCTGGACATGATCCTTCCATACTGCGGCCTGATCGCAACGGGTTTGATTGGGCCGAAAGACTTTCGCCATCCTGTCGCGGACGAGGCAATATTCTCATCGGGTTCAGGCTGCCAAGGCATGGCAT
>WGDQ01000396.1 GCA_015493185.1 Planctomycetaceae bacterium | reverse complement strand
TGAACTAACCGGACAGGTCGCTCGGACATTGTTCGTTGTTGGCCAGGTGGTCGCCGGTGAAGCGGCCGGGCGGATGCGGTACAAGCAAAACAAGGGGGCGGCGCGATCACTTCGGGAGCGAACAAGGTTGGTGAGGGCAAGCTGTGGCAGGAAACCGCGAACAGACGCAGAACGAGCCGGCGGCGAGCGCAGCCGTTGTGCTTCTTTCCGGCGGACTCGATTCAGCCACGGCCGCGGCATGGGCCCGCGAGCAGGGGTTCGAGCTGTATGCCCTTTCGTTCGACTACGGGCAGCGGCACCGCTTTGAAATCGAAGCCGCACAGCGCATTGCCCAATGGCTCGGGGTTCGTGAGCACCGAGTGCTGCGGATCGATCTTTCGCCGTTGCTGCACAGTGCACTAACCGGGACGGAACAGGTGCCGCGCGGCCGTTCGCTGGATGCGATGAGCCAGGGCATTCCCGTTACCTACGTGCCGGCGCGCAACACGATCATGTTGTCGGTAGCTTTAGGGTGGGCCGAGGTGTTGGGCGCTGCGAACCTGGTGATCGGGGTCAACGCCGTGGACTACAGCGGCTATCCCGACTGTCGGCCGGAATACGTGGCGGCGTTCGAGAAACTGGCCAATCTGGCCACCAAAGCGGGTGTCGAGGAAACGTTGCGTTTCCGAGTTCACACACCCTTGATCCGTTGGACAAAGGGGGAAATCATTCGGTATGGGACCGAACGGGGAGTGCCTTACCAGTGGACGCACAGTTGTTACGATCCCGACTCGTCAGGCCGGCCATGCGGCCAGTGCGATGCCTGCCTGCTGAGGATCAAGGGCTTTGAAGAGGCCGGCCTGAAAGATCCGCTTTGCTACCCGAAGGCCTGATTGCTGAAGGTCGGCGACGCGGCTCATGACAAGCCGCTGAAGGGTGTTCGGTGCGCGTTTCCGAGATTTTCCAATCCGTGCAAGGCGAGGGTTTCCTGACCGGAACGCCGAGCGTGTTTGTGCGCACCACGGGGTGCAACCTGCGCTGCTGGTTTTGCGACACGCCCTACACCTCGTGGCATGCGGTGGGCGAGCCGATGGCGGTGGAGGCGGTCGTTGAGCGCGTGCTGGAATTCGAGGTGTCGCATGTGGTGCTCACCGGGGGCGAGCCGCTGCTTCAACCGTCGTGCGTCGAACTCTGCGAGCAGCTTCGGCAGCGGCAACGACACGTGACAATCGAGACGGCCGGCACGTGCCACTTGCCGGTGCAGTGCGATCTGCTGTCGCTCAGCCCGAAACTGAGCAACTCGGTGCCCACGGCGGAACCCCACAATGCTTGGGCCCAGCGGCATCAACGCAATCGGCACCAGCCAGAAACCGTGGCCCGGCTTTTGGATCAGGCGCTGCAATATCAGGTGAAGTTCGTGGTCGATCGCCGCGAAGACATCGAGGAGGTGGAAGATTACCTTCGTCAAATGCCGATGATCCGGCGGGACCGCGTGTTGCTCATGCCCCAGGGAACCGACGTCGAACGTTTACGAGCGATCGAGCGTTGGCTGGAACCGCTGTGCCACGAAATCGGGCTTCGTTTTTGCCCTCGAAAGCAGATTGAGTGGTTCGGCCTGGCCCGGGCAACGTAGCCGTGGCATGGCCGGCGCGGACGGCCCTGTTTTCGGCAAACCCTGCAACCATATGTGGGGACGATGCTCCCTTTGGACCGGGCCGGAATACCACCTCCCTCTCGGTTGAGCAAACGGGATGCGCCGGCCAGAGCAAAGCGAATCGCCAACCGCATTGCGAGGCGCAGCGGGCGGCGGAGCAATGCGGCCGACAACGTATCGCATCGGGCACGCTTCTTCACGGGAAAACGTGTTTTTCAGGTGGCCGCAACGGCGGGGAATGTCATGGCGGGGCGTTACGCCGCATCTTTTTGAAGCGGCCGCTGCACAGCAATCGGCAACCTCTTAATCGGGCCGTGGTCGATGACCGAACGATGGCGGGCCGGTTGTCGGCGAACGCGGACTTCGCCGGCTCGGCGCCTGCCCGATTCGGCCCACTGCTCGGCTTCGTGTGTGAGCCGGTTCATCAGTTGCTCGATGCGAAGGCGAAAGTGCTCGATGTCGTCACGACAGAGATTGGGCGGCACGTGGATTTCGGGGCTCACAACGGCCCGGGCACGGCTGAACGGTCGGGGCACGGCAAAGCGGTCCCAACTCGAGGCACGCCACGGACGATCGTACCCCAATCCCATGACAACCAGTGGCATACCGAGACGGGCCGCCAGATAGATCGGCCCGGCCGCCAACGTGCGGCGCGGACCTCGCGGGCCGTCGGGCGTGATGGTGAGGTGCCGATGCCGGCTGGCGCGAAACATGGCCCGCAATGCACTCGCGCCGCCGCGGGTGGTCGATCCCCGCACGGTGCCAAAGCCCAAGTGCATGGCAACGCGGTCGAGTATTTCCGCGTCGTGGTGCCGGCTGAGCAACATCGACAAATGATTGCGACCGCGAAGGCTTAGCGGAAATAAGATGTATTCGTGCCAGAAAATGTAAATCTTCTGGCCTCGGCATCCAGGATGAACCGGGTCGACCGTCGGATCGTAAAAGACGGCCTTGAAGTCGAGCGTGCCCATCCAGTGACGAACCCATGTCGAGGCCAGCAGGCCGGTCACGTTCGTCAGCAGCGGATGTCGGATTTTCATCGGTAACGGGCTTCCTTGCCGGATGATTCATTACTTTGTCAGACACCGCAGTGCCGTGCCACACCGAATCGGTTCATCGGAAAACGTTTGCGGTTCGTCTCGCCACAACGCGGCCCGATGCCATGTTCTTGATCTTTTTCATCGGCATCTTTTTCATCGGCCGGCAGTGGGCAGGTAAAAAAGGGGCATCGGGCGGTGTGGAGTGGGCGGCTGATAGCGGCCGGAAAACGACGATTTCGTGGCAGCAGATGAAGACCGACCATCGCATGCAGCGTGCGTCTTGGAGCGGCAGAGTCTCCCAATGGATTACATCGAGGAATGGGCCTCTTGTACTTGGACATTTTTTGCGGAGGCAGGATCCCACTCGCCGGAAAAAACCTCGACCGCCGGGCCGGTCATATAAACGTGCTCGTCGTCGTTGGCCCAGTGCAATTGCAAATCGCCACCGGGCAGATGGGCGACAATCTGCCGCTCGGTACGGCCACTTAACACACCCGCGACACAAACGGCGCAGGCCCCCGTGCCGCAGGCCAGCGTTTCGCCGCTGCCCCGTTCCCACACGCGAAGACGGACCTCGGTTGGGCTTAGCACCTCGACAAACTCGGCATTAACGCGGCGGGGAAAGTGAGGATCTGTTTCGATCTGCGGGCCAATATCGAGCACCCACTGGTCGGTGAGCTGGTCGACAAACGTGATGCAGTGAGGGTTGCCCATGGAAACGCAACTCACCTCGAGCTGTCGACCCGCGACTTGCAACGGAACATCGATCACCGGGTTGCCGGGCAACGTGGTGGGAATACGACTGGCCTCTAGTACGGGTCGGCCCATATCGACGCGAACTCGAACGACCTTGTCCGTGGCGTCGTCGAGTTCGAGATCGACCTCGAGCACGCCGTTGTCGGTTTCGATGCGCAGTGTCGGACGGCGTTGGATACCGTGGTCGTACACGTATTTGGCCACACAGCGGATGCCATTGCCGCACATTTCGGCCTGGCTGCCATCGGCGTTGAACATTCGCATGCGGGCATCGGCAACGTCGGACGGTTCAATCAAAATCAAGCCATCGCCACCGACACCAAAATGGCGATCGGCAATCTGACGGGCGGTTTGGGCTGGGTTTTCAGGGGCCGGTTGCTGGAAGCAGTCGACGTAAACATAGTCGTTTCCGGCCCCTTGCATTTTGGTAAACCGCATGAGCAACGCGTCCTCGGTTGTTCGTGTTTCGTCGGCATCCGCCGGTCGCGCGGGGTTGGCCGTTGGTGTCCGGAAAGCACTCGGGTAAGGCGGCAACGCTGCGGGGCCGCGGCCTGCAACTACTGGACATCGGGCAATGGGAAAAGTTCGCGGAAAACGCCCGTAGTGGGTGGTCGCATCGCGGCCGAGATGCATCGTTTGTCAGTCACAACGACCGCAGAGCAAACCAAGCACATTCTACGGGGCGATGCGCAGGTGAACAACGCCGACCGAAACGCTCGCGCGCGGCCTCGCGGACGCCTTTTTTGATCGTCGCCCGTGGTGTGCCGCTTTCCCTCGGATATTGCACCTCGTCTTCCGCACGTTGGAGGCCCGTCTGCGCGGTACCCGCTGCCCGTCGCCCTTTACCCATAGCGCTTCGCTCTTCACGCATGGACGGCATTGCATCTCGCAACGGATTGGCGTTGGTGGATCTGTGGGCAACGTCAGATGGCCGGTTCGCAGGGTCGCACGGTCGCACGCGTGTGTTCGAAGTGCGTCAGCCGCTCAGGTCGAGGTGTGTGCCGCGGTCGCCCGAAGGGTCTTTGCTTTTGACGTCGGAGGGGTTCTGGTCGGCCTGTTCGTCCGATTGCTGTTTTTCGTCGATCTCCCAGATTCGTCGGCCGTCGGCGTCGCGTTCTTCGCTCTCTTTGTCGTCGCCATCTGTCGCGGCGATTCCAGCGGCATCGTCGGCCTTCTGATCGTTGCGGATGCGGCGTTTCTGGGCCGCAGTGTCTTGCCGCGCCCGATCGACCTCGCTGCCGGCGCTTTGCGATAAGGGAGCGCCGGCCGCACTAGGACCGATGCCTCCCAAGGGCCCGATACTCATTGCGTTCCTCCTGGCTTCGAAGAGGATGGTCTGGTTCGAGTGCCACGATCGATCCGTGGTTCTCGTGAACGTTGGACCGTGGGAACCTGCCAATCGCGCGTGCGGCGCGTGGCTAGCGCCCAACAGGCACCAAGGTCCAACGGACGTTGGGCGGTTGCCCTCCGTATCGTACAAACGCGCCGCAGCCATCAGATGCCTGCCATGTGGCGTCGGGGGCAAGCATCTTCCGGCACAGGGCGTTGAGAGGCACGGCGAACAGGACCAAGAAGCCAATCGCGTTTCGTCGTCGACCGTGCCGCAAAAAACGTCTCCTTGACAAAGTATAGGTCGCTGTTGATGCACCGATTCTCGACAATCGCCCCGCTCAGGCCACGCGTTTTCCGCACAACGCGTTTTTCGCACAAAACGTGAAGATGGCGATCCGAACGTCACGGCATGGTCGCGACGGATCTTTGCCGCCGAAATCGCGCTGCGTCGCAAAGCGGTGGCGCGATGGTGTTGCAATGCCACGTGACCAACGCATGGTTTTATCCTGCTTTCGAACGTTCAACGTCTGGGAAAACGTGGAAGTTGAGCCGCCGGCCTTGCAGCGGCTGTCGAGGGCGAGGTGGGCCACGGTGGCTGCCGGATCCGGGGCAAAACGCGTTGGCGCGGACCGCGCTGCATCAGTTCGGCTTGTATCTGCTCAAGTGCCTGATTCACACCGGGAAACGGTTCGCGCCGGATGGTCGGGTCGGTCCAGGGGCCCTCCACGCGGACGAGCATGAACTGCTGGCTCGCACCGCGAAATACGTCGCGCACGATCGGCACATCGAGGCGCGTGCGGCCCACCATGGTGTAGAACGTGAGCGCCAAATTGCCGTCAGGACTCATTTGCCCCGATCCGATCAAGCTGATGGCATCGCCGTTGAAATTGACACGATTGAAGTAGACGTGGCCGGCGTCGATCCAGAAATCGAGATCGCTGTCGGTGAAAGCGTTGGTGTCTGGCAGGCGAACGCTGAGAATCTTCAGCAGCGCGACCATTTGCGGCAATCGGTAAATGTCTGCCTCGGTAAGCCGTACATAGCCGCGACCGCTTAGCGTGTGTCGACCATGGCCTGAGCCGGTCAGCTCAATGCCGGCCGTGATTTTTCCACGTAGTTGTTGGCGGCCGGACATGGCTTCTTTGGCAACTTGAGCAAGGTCGCCGCCGCTGAGCGTAGCCGCCAGGCCGAACTGCGACGGTTCGCCAAAACGAATCCATCCATCGCCAACGACCATGCCGCCGACGACGCGGGCCGTTACGTGACGAGGCCGCGGCTCGCCGCGGCGTCGCGAGGCCTCGGTGCCCAAGAGCGCCCGCGCGTTGTCGATCCAGAGCGGACCTCGGACGTCGGTGAACTGCACGTTGCGATAAATGAACGAATCGAGTTGCAGTTCGCCGCTGCAAAGGATTTGTTGCTGGCGATACTGTCCGACCAGCCGCACGGTGCCGTTGATGTCTTGCAATCCTACACCATAACGCACGGCAACCCGATGCAAGTCGACCCCCATATCCCAAGTGGCCTGGATCGGCCGGGCGGTTTCGACCACAGCGTTGGGATCAGCCGTCGGCGACGCCGCTGAAGTAAGATCGAGCGTACCGTGCAGGTAGAGCGGGCCGTTGGGATTCCAACGGGCGATCATGTCGTCCAGTTCTCTTGGCAAGGCAGCCCGCAACTGGCGATCGAACTCGAGCCGATCCACGTCTAAGCGGTCGAGCCGCACATGCCATCCTCCGTTGGCAAACAGTTCGCAACGGCCGCGAGTAGAAAGTTGCAGTCGGCCATGTCGGGCGCGGAGCTGCTCGATCACCAGGCTGCCATTGTCGTACAAAATCGAGCCGCGCAGCGATTCCAAGCGATAGGGGAAAAAGCGGGGCTCGACCGACGTGTCGCCGCCAAGCGGGCGGACGCGAACTGTGAGTCGGGGCCGCTCGTCGGCGGGCTGCTTGTGAAGCCGCATTGAGAGATCGACGGCGCCGCGAAGGGCCAGATCATCCCAAAGACGTTGCAGGGCGGGTTGTGTGGCCGCGCGCAGTTCTGCTTCGAGCGGCACGCGCTGACCCTCCAGATCAACCAACCACTGCGAGCCTGCCGAGGTCTTTCGCAGCCAACCCTCTAAAGTAACGTGGGCCGTGTCGTTGCTGCCCTCGAAACCGCGGAAAGTCCACTCGTTGTCGTTGCAGAGAATGGTGCCGCGCACGTTGTCCAGGGGGTACGGAAACCGCGCGTAACGCACCTTGCCGTGATTCAGATCAATCGACCAACGATGGTGCAACGGCCCGCCCTGCCCCACCTGGCGCCAAAACTGGGCATCGACGCGAAGTTCGCCTTCTGGCTGGAAGGAGCTGATAACCTCGCGCATTTTGGGCGTCATGGCGGCAAACATTTTGCGATCTAGCGGCAGGCGCTCAGCCCGGATGCGAATTTCCCCCGGTGCCTCGGGATCGACGCCGGCAAACTGCCCTTCGATGCGGACCTCGTCGTTGCCGCTGTACGCCAGCAGATCGAGCCGCACGTGGCTGGGCTGAAGGTCGATAACGCCCGTGGCACGCTCCAGACGATATGGGAACTTGTAGTACGTGAAAGCAATGTCGCGGCAGTGAACGCGCCAATGGGGGGTCCAGGTCGCGCCGTCGAACTCGCTGCTTAGCTCCACATCGACGACACCCTCGGGCAGAAACCGATGCCACTGTTCGCGCCACTCGGCAGGCAGCGCGTCGCGCAGCGCGGCATTGACCACCAGATGCCGGCAGTCGGCCTTGAGTTGCCAAGGGCTTTTGGTCGTATAGCCGTTCTGCCGCAACCAGAGCCGCACCTGCGTGGGCCCGTTGCGGCCAGCGAATTCTTGCAGTTCGAAATGGTGCTGATCGCAGGCGAAACGGCCGTGAACATCGTTGAGCGGATAGGGGAGGCGCGGATGCCGAACGCGTCCGCGCCGGAATCGGCCGCTGGCGGCGAATCGTAACGGCTGTGGTCGCGCCGCGTCGTAGTCGATGCGTACCGAGGCATCGGCAATCGCATGCGACGAGCGGAGCCAGTCGATTTTTTCCGTGGATACGACGCCGGGCAGCGAGGCTTCGAGCTCGGGCGAAATCTCCAGATCCTTGACCGTGCTTTCCAGATACCACTGCCGACCGCCCTTGGCCAACGTGCCCCGAAAGACGATCTGGCCCACATGATCGCCCCGGGCAACGCCCTGGAAGGCCCGCCCTGAAGCGGCTTTGTCGTTTTCAGGCGAGGCAACCGACACATGGGCGTCGCGCACGACAAGCCGTGAAGGCGGACGACGATAGGGGTCGGTGATTTCAACGGTCGCGCCTTCGACCACGATCTCGGGCGAGCGATCGGAAAACTTCGGCAGCGGCAACAACTTCGCCGTGTTCCAGCCGCCGCCCCGCAGGCGGCTCATGCGAACGATGGGCCGGCGAAACACGAGTCGGCGTACGTCGAACTGCTTTTGGAGCAAATGTTGCCAGTCGCTGGGAAACTGCGCGAAAAGCTCGTCGATGTAGACCAGCTCGGTCGAAGGTTCAGTGGCGTTGGGCTCGAAGATCGAGAGCCCGCGGATTTCGATTCCTTCGTCGCCGCGGCGCCGTGCTGACCGAACGCGCACCACCAGGTGCGGGTACTTTTCGGCCAGCATGCGTTCGACCTCGATGCGGATCTCCTCGTCCACGCGGTACAGCGCATAGAACGTCGCCGGCAGCGCGACAAGCACTGTAAAGGTCACTCCCCACTTCAAGAGCGACCGACATCCGTGGAACAGTGATCGGAAAATCGCAGTCATCCTTTCCCTGCGATGTCACGCGTCCCGAAGCCCACGAGCATCGACGCCCGCGGCGGCATCGATGGCTTTGCTATGCAGCAACGGGTTTTGGAAGCATTGCCGGCCTTGCCGAAGTCAACCACCGGGCAGGCCTGCCGAACGGTTCTGGCAGGCTGCCCACCTGATGAAGAACATGGCGGCCAAAACGCTGAGCCCCAACATGGCGGGCTCTCGATAACGAATCGAACTGACAAACACGATGTGCAAGGCTGAAAAGTAAACGGCCGGTAGCCAACAGAGCAACAGTGGCATGCGAAACGCGCGGCACATCCACCAGCCGGCCACCGCCGCAACAACGATTGGCACATAGCCGGCCGCCAGAATCCAGCTCAGTTTTGAACGGGCCAGGGCCGGGGCGTTGGGCCAGGGGTTCCACATCCGCAAGAATTTGCGCAGTGCGAGGCGGGCTACTTTTTGCGGGTGGCGACGGGCCCAGTCGAGGGCGGCCTTGCGGAGGCGCCGATCGAGGGCGATTTCTCGTTCGATGGGCGAAGCCGTTGGCATCTCGCGCTGCACCTCGTGGCGGAAATGTTGCACGAACTGCATGTTGCTCGATCCGTCGGCCTGTGGGTTGAGGCCATCGTAGAGACTCGCTCCCACTTGAAGTGTGGTGGGCACGAATCGGCCGGTCAGTCGGGCGTTGCGAAGCCACCACGGGCTCATCACCAGCGCCCATCCCAGCAACATCGGAACAGCCCAGCGGACGGCAAGCCGGCGCCGCGAACCGAAAACGAACCACGCGAACAGCCCGGCAGGTGCGAATAGCAACCAACTGGGACGTACCAGCGTGGCCAATCCGCCCACGCCGCCCGATGCGGCAGCCCAAGCGGCGCCAAGCCGATTGTCGGTTTGCCATGCTCGCACCCACAACATCAAATGAGCGAGCATCAACGGGCAAAAAAGGGCTTCGCTCAGCAAAACGATCGACAGCATGATGGCCCCGGGATAGATGGCCACGATCGCGCCGGCCAAGCGGGCCGTTGGTGTTTGCCCGGTTGCAAGCCGGGCCAGTCCGTAAACGGCTGCCACGGTTGCCGCGCCCAAGGCCACATGGATGGCCCGCACCACCCACAGTGCAACATCGCCTTGACCAACCAACCGGAAAACAGCCGCCAGCAGTAGCGGGTAGCCGGGGGTGCGGAACACATGGGCGTCGCCGTAAACGTAGGGCCCACCCGAAGCGATCGCCTGGCCCAACGTCCAGTAGCTCAACGTATCGCCAAAGACGAATTGGCCCTGGCTGCGCACGTGCCACCACACGGCGGCCCCAGACCGCAACAACAGGGCGAGGACCACGAGGCGGGGTAGCGTGCCATATCTGACGGCAGCGGTGACAACGGGTTGCAGGGTGTGTCTCAACAGTCAATGTGCCTGTCCAGCGGAGAAACGGCTTTCGCTGAAGCGGCCGACCGGGCGGCCCGGCACGGCGCGAGAAATGGCCGTCTTATCTGTAACAATTGTGCGTTCAACAACTTAGCGTTTTTTCACGCGGCCTGAAAAAGGCATGGCTTGACGTGCGATGCCCTGTTGACGGCAAAAATGCGCGGCATCGTACGTTTGCCGGTCGGCCGTGGTCAAGATCGCTCGACAAAAGAGCGCTTCGACGCTTCGACGTTTGTGTCGCGATCGGTCCGTTCTCGCTATGGGGCTGTATGGAGAGAGATCGACGGTCGGCGCGCACCGGTGCGGTAGCTGAATGCTAGATCAAACAACAAACAACACCGTGAAACTGGGGGGCCTGCGCGAAGTAGCAGCATCCAGGGGCCGCTGCCGACGTTGCGGATCGTACGCGACGAACCGCCGGCGTGAACGGAAATCTTGATAGCAATGCCATTTACATGCATTACGGCGCATTTATACTCCAGCTTGCCCTGATGCCGTTTGCTATCGCTGATGGCAATCGCTGAAGTCGGCGCATAGGGCGCATAGAAGGGCAAAGGCACGCACCCCGACCATGTTCGACTTTTCCTCGTCGAGACATCCCGTGCCTTGTCGCAACCTGTTTTTTTCGGACCTCGATCTTTGCAAACGATTTGCGAAACAGCCGTGTCTGAAAAATAACTGCTGACGGCATTCGCTGGTTGCGACAACGCATTGAGCCCTTGGTCAGCGCTGAAAAGGCGCGGCGAAGTTTAGAACCAGCGGGGTTGCGGCGAGCAGGCGATGAGCAGAACGAAGCGATCACTTGAGAAATCAGTTGTTTCGGTAAAGGACCTCGCATGAACAAACGCACGTTGTTTATCGGAAGCTGCGTCGCGCTGATCACCTCAGCGTTTACATTCAGTATTCGTACCGACATTCTGCCGTTGCTGGGGCAAGATTTCGATCTTTCGCAAACCCAATTGGGCATGGTTGCCGGCGGTGCGTTTTGGGGGATGTTCGCATCGATGTTGATCGGGGCCCCCATATGCGACGGCATCGGTATGAAGCGAATTCTGATCGTCGCCTGGGTGTGCCATATGGTGGGAGTGTTCGGCACGATCTTCGCGCCACACGGAGAGTGGGCTTTCACGGTGCTTTTCGTCTCCACCTTTTTGGCCGGCTGTGGCAATGGGCTTGTGGAGATCGCGATCAATCCCCTGGCCGCAACGCTTTACCCGAATGAGAAGACGCACTACCTGAACATCTTGCACGCCTGGTGGCCGGGCGGACTGATCTTGGGCGGTTTGCTCTCGATGCTGATCGGCAACGGAATCGACTTTGGCACGTTTCAAACGGCGGGCATCGGGCTTTCGTGGCAATGGCAAATGGCCCTGATTCTGGTGCCCGGCATGGCCTACCTGTTGATGTTTTTGCCTCAAGGGTTTCCGCCCACCGAGCGAGTGGCCTCTGGAGTTTCGACCGGCGAAATGTTTCGTGAGGTGTTGCGCCCCATGTATCTGCTTTGGGCGTTTTGCATGTTGCTTACCGCTGCCACCGAACTAGGACCGCAGCAATGGCAGAACTCGGTCATGCAACGAACGGCGGGGATCTCGGGCACGTTGATACTGGTTTACACCTCGGGCATGATGTTCGTGCTGCGTCACTTCGCAGGCCCTCTGGCACATCGACTATCACCGGTGGGACTGCTGACCGGCTCGGCCACGTTGGCGGCGATTGGCTTGTATTTGTTGAGCACGGCGACCGACGCGGTTACCGCCTTCACATACGCCACGGTGTTCGGTTTGGGGATTGCGTATTTCTGGCCCACCATGCTGGGCGTAACGGCCGAGCGGTTTCCCAAGGGGGGCGCTTTTCTGCTGGGGCTGACCGGCTCGATGGGCAACCTGTCCATCGCTCTGATATTGCCGATCATGGGCTATATTTACGACGTTTACTCTGTGCAGAACGTGCCAGCCGAATACGCCGAACAGGTGATTGTAGTCGAAGAGCCGAGCTGGGCTTTGAAGCTTTTCGGCATTGAAGAAACGAAAAAGATCAGCACGCAGCGTTTGGAAGAGCTGCCCGAAGATGTGCGCACGGTGGTGGTTGAAGCCGAAGCACGTGGGGCAGCAATGGCTTTTCGCCTGGTGAGCGTGTTGCCCACGCTGCTGATCTTTATTTTCGGCGCGATCGCCATTCGCGATCATTTGCGAGGGGGCTATCGGGCCGAAATCTTGATCTCGCCACGCGAAGAGCGCGAGCTGCTGGCAGGCGGTGCAGAAGCCCCGGTCGAATAGCTCTCGCTCTAGCGGCGCGGCATACGTGGGCTCGATCGTAGAGCAGGGCGCTCACGCGTTGTGTAGCTTCTTGCTTTGTCCGTTGCCGACAGGCCGACCGCTCGAGCACTACGGCGCGCAACCTGCCGACATGTACGGGCTGACGGCCCTTTGTGTGAGCGGGGCCTTTACCGGCCACGGCGCAGCTCAAGGCATGCGCCGCGGCGCTCGACGACAACCGCTCCGGGCAAAACGCACTTCGACTTATCAGGTGCAGCCTGTTGCGCGAATTGAGCAAGTCGATCCCATTGCTCGTAGCCCATGGATTGCAAGGGCCAACACTGCCGTTGCCAGATGGCGACGAAGAGTTCGCGCACCATGTGCGTGGGCTGTTGCTCCAGCGACGCGATGTTGATGCGAACTGTGTGCGGCTCGACTTCGTGTACCGCTTGATCGTAGAGCGTAAGAACCAGAGATTGCACCGCCTCGTGCGTTTCGCCGGCCAGTTGGCCCAAGCGCAACAGCGCGTCGACGATCTGCGGGTTGTAGTCGCTTGCCAAACGGGGCAACAGATCGTGGCGAATGCGATTTCGTGTGTAGTGCAGCAGGCGGTTGGTCTCATCGTCGCAAAACGGTTGCGATAAACGATCCAGATAGCTCAGCACCTCGGCGCGGCGAACATCGAGCAGCGGCCGAATCAACACCGCGTGGCCCAAAGGGCGCGTTCGTCGCATACCGGCCAGGCCGCTGATGCCGGTGCCTCGTAGAATGCGGTGCAGAATCGTTTCGGCCTGATCGTCGGCCGTGTGGCCCGTGACGACGAATCGGGCGCCGACCTGGGCTGCCGCATCTGCCAAAAACCGATATCGGGCCTCGCGGGCTTTTGCTTCGCTGGCGGGGGGCTCGATGGCCGCACCGTGCCGAAAGCCGACACCCAATTGCTCGGCAAGCCCACGGACAAAGCGGGCGTCGGCTTCTGCCGTTGCGTGGCGGAGCCGATGGTTGTAGTGGGCCAGGAACAACCGCCCTGCCCCGCCCTGCTTCAAACGCGTCATGGCACACGCCAACGCGGTACTGTCGGGCCCGCCGGAGGTGGCGATCAGCACCGTGACATCGCGCCACTGCCCTGGCGGCCACGATTGGGCCAACGCATTCTCGAATCGGTCGGGCAACACATCGCTGGCCGGATCGGTCGAGTTTCTGGCTGGATCAAAACAAGGGTCTGGCATGGCATCAGGGGTCGAAACGGTCCCCTGTGAGTGTTGTGTTTGTCATGCTGGGCACATCGCCCATGGCATAACAAGTCTTATCGAACTTCGAAGCTGCAACCCGCGCGGATGGAAAAGGCGTCCCAAACTGCCCGGTTTGCGCCGAACCGAGGCCATTGCGTCGTAACTATCAGCTCCCATACGAGTTAGTTTAACGAAAACACCCGACTTTTGTTTGCACACAGTGGGCGGTTTGTTAAGATGCCAAGGTGGATGGTTCGAGCTACAGCAGAAAGCGCCCGGAACGACGCGCTTCGAAGGTGCCAGCACGTTTTTCGCCTGCAAGGCATGTTGCAACGGCACCGTGCTCAAGCCCAACGGGCCATCCAATGTGTGACGATTGATGAGACTGAAAACTTGTTGTGGTGAATGACTTCGGCGGCATGTGTGGCGAGAGGAAGATGGGCTTCGGGCAACGCGTCTTTGCTGCGGCAGATGAAGCCGTGGCATGGTCAAGCGCGCCGAGCGCGAAGTGATTCTTCATCCTTCTCGCAGCAGGTCGTGCGGGGTGCGATGGGTTTTCGACGTCCTGGCATTCAAGTAAAGAGCCAGCCGTAAACAACGATCTGGGCCAACGATGACGCATTTTCTCGCATGGTTTGGCTGGGTGGTCGCGTGGTTTGTTGCGACACTATCTCAGGCAAAGCACCGACTACGCCGTTATCCGCAGCGCCGTGGTCATCAGCCCGAGGGCCTGGTCGCCGGGCTCGCGGCTGCCGATCCTCGTCGTTTCGATGAGGAATGGCCAACGATTGGGCGAGAGCGAGCCGGCGAGAACAGCACTGGGCCCGACTGCGGTGGTAAACCGCGTTGGGATGTGCAGACCGACGCCGCTGCGGCATCGCCTTTAGGACGGCCCTACTCGAGACGACGGCTGGATGACACACCCGCTCATGCTCGACGCAAGGCAGTCTCTGAAAACCATGTTTTCGGAGGGTGCTGTCTGTCTTGGCTTTGCATGCCCGATGGCGACCAGTTGGACATGGTCGCGGCGTGGTGAACGTGTCATTTGGTTCTTTTCCCTGAATCGACGTGACGTCGAACGCGTGGTGCCGGTGATGCGGCGCGGCTCATAGAGCTTGGCGTCGTATGTGCCGGAACCATTGTGCCATCTTTCTTCCCTGCGCGACGAGCACTCAAGGTCGTGGTTGCGGTGCGTTAAGCCCCATCACGATCGATGAGCGGCTGTCGTTGGACCTGATTGCTGGTTGTTCATCCCCCCAGCGCGAAGGCAAGGAGCGGTCTTGCTGGGCGGAGATCAACGACGCGGCTAGCAGTCGAAGCTGTCCGGCGAGGCGGGTTCTGCCGCGGTCGGCTCTCACCACAACAAGCCGACTGCATTGCAGGGAGCGACACGTGAATCCCATTGTGTTAGTAACCATTACTGCCGCGGTGGCCGCCATCGGCACATTCGCGGCGGTGAAGTTCCTCGACCATCTCCGTCAGACGGACGCCGAGCACAAAGCCCAAGAAATCCTGGCTCGGGCTGAGCAGCAGATCGAGACGCGCCGCAAGGAAGCCGAACTGGAGATCAAAGAGCGGGCGATCCAGATTCGCGCCGAAACGGAAAAGGAACTGGCCGAAATCCGGCACGAATTGCACCAGCGCGAGCGACAGCTCGACAAGCATCAAGACGCGCTCGATCAGCAAGCCACCGAACTGCAAAAGCAGCAAAAGATGGTGGCCGACACCCAGCGCAAGCTGGCCGACAAGATCGCGGACGCGGCACGTCGCAACGAAGAGTTGGATCGCCTGATCGACCAGCAGCGCGAGACGCTTCACCGCCTGAGCGGCTTGAACCGGCAGCAGGCGACCGAGCGGCTGCTGAAGATGCTGGACCAGGAACTTCAAGATGAAACCGGCGCTTTGATTGCCCGACATGAGAAGAAAATTGCGGCCACCGTCGAGGCGAAAGCTCGCGACGCTTTGATCACCGCAATGCAACGCTATGCGGCCGGGCATACGGCCGACACAACGACCAGCACGGTCGATATTCCGAACGACGACATGAAGGGTCGCATCATCGGACGCGAGGGCCGTAACATTCGCGCCTTCGAGAAAGCGACGGGCGTGGACGTGATTATCGACGACACGCCCGGGGTGGTGATTGTAAGCGGCTTCGACATGGTGCGCCGCGAGGTGGCCCGCATTGCGCTGAATAAGCTGATTGCCGACGGTCGTATCCATCCTTCGCGCATCGAGGAGGTTGTGGCGCAAACGCAGGAAGAGCTGGAACGACACCTGCAACAGGTTGGCGAAGAGGCGGCACAAGAAGCGAATGTGGTGGGGCTCGATCCGCGAATCATTCACCTTCTTGGACGGCTGAAATTCCGCACAAGCTACAGCCAGAACGTGTTGCGGCACTCGATCGAAGTGGCCTTTCTGGCCAGTGCCATGGCTGAGGAAATCGGCCTGGACAGCAAGCTGGCACGGCGGTGCGGCTTACTTCACGATATCGGCAAGGCCGCTGATCATGAGGCCGAGGGGGGCCACCCGAAAATCGGTGCCGACCTGCTGAAACGTTATGGCGAGGGGCCAGACGTCGTACACGCCGCACTAGGACACCACGACGACTTGCGGATCGACTTCCCTTATACCGTGATCGTAGCGGCTGCCGATGCGTGCAGCGCTTCGCGACCAGGAGCACGCCGCGAAACGCTGGAACGATACATCAAACGGATGGAAGAGCTCGAAGCGATTGCATTGGGCTTTCCTGGTGTGGAACAATCGTACGCGATTCAGGCAGGTCGCGAACTGCGTGTGATCGTCAGCGCCAAGAAAACGACGGACGAAACGGCGGCCAAGATTTGCCGCGATATTGCCAAAGCATGCGAGGAGCAACTGACCTATCCAGGAGAAATCAAGGTTACGGTCCTGCGCGAGCTGCGTCATACGGCGTTGGCCCGATAAACAAGCAGGTTGTCCCGTGCTTCGGGCAATACTCCATAGCTCACCGTCGAACGGTGCGACAGATGGCGTGCCGGCCGTGCATCGGGCGATGGCATGAACTTCGAGAGTCGAAACATTGGTGTCCGCGGTGCCTCCCCAACTTCTGTCTTTGCAGAACGCACCGACAAAATAATGAGGCCATGCGA
>WGDQ01000395.1 GCA_015493185.1 Planctomycetaceae bacterium | reverse complement strand
CGACCTCCAGTTCCTCCGCGTCGATTCCCTGCTCACGAAGCCATTTGGCTACCTCGTGCTCTCCCGAAATCAACCCCAGCAGTAAGTGTTCTGTGGCCAGTGCAGAAGACGTCAATTCGATATTCAATCGGCACTCTGCCTCATGAAGCAATTCCCGCACGGTATCCGACAGCGGAATCCCCCCCCCTGCAAAAGACGCCGGCAACCGAGCCCAAACCGCGCGGCTTTCACTCTTGGCCTCATCCAACGCCACCGGTTTGCCGGCCTGTTTCTCTGAAAGCAACCGCAAATCCGGCCAGCGGCAGCGTACGGCATCGGCATCGATGCCGCGTGCCGCGAGAAGCGCCGCGCCACGGCACTCAGGCTCGTCGAGCAGCCCGAGCAACAGTTGTACGGGCCCCAGGGGTTCGTCCGGCACTCGGCCCCATCTCGCCGCCGAGGCCAACGCCCGTTGGGCAGCAGGTGTGAATTCGCGATTCATGGCATACCCTGCTTTGCGTCACCGCTTCCCTCAGCGTGGACTTGGACTCCAGAGAGCGATCCACGGGGCCTATTCGTGCTGCACAATCAGCCGACCCCGCACTGGTGTATCCAAGAAAAGGCTCGCGCACCGGCCGACAATCACCACCTGGCCCGCTCACGGGGGTAATTTCTGGAATGTGATCGCCCACCTTTAGCGGAAGAACGGGGGCCTTCTCCAATCCAAGTTTCCCAGACCACGCTATTCGCGGCAATTGTCGCAGGCTGAAATAAGAGTTTGATTGCTCCAACTGCGCCAGCACAACCGTTTCGGCAAACGTCTGAATCCCCGACGACAGCTAAGGTTACCACCCTGCACGACTTTTCCGACTGGTCAGGCCACGGCTGATCCTAACTGCAAGCGCAGCTTTTAGTTGCCTTGATCCAACACAAACCAAGGGCTAGAATTCCCGCGCGGGAAGTAGTGCGCGATGCCAGACACACAAACGGAGTGTCGTTGATGAACGGAGTCCGCTGGGTGGCTTGCCTTTGGCCGGGGCTACCCCAACTATGGCTACAAGGCCGCTGGTCGGCTTTGTCGCTGGCCATTGGTTTTTCGCTGGTGCTCAATACCGCCATGACGCTGTCGTTCGTCTGGCCGCAATGGGTATCTGCTCCAGCGCGCACGACACTGTGGACCGTGGTAGCCATCGCGTGGTTTGGCTCGACACTGACCAACCTATGGAACGCCAGGGCCGGTCGCAACGGTGATCGGCAAACAAGCCATTCCGACCCCTTCACTACTGCACTGAACGAGTATTTGAAAGGACATTGGATCGAGGCCGAAAACCTGCTGGTACAGCTTTTACGACGCGACCCCGCCGATGCCGACGCACGACTTCTGCTCGCCACTTTGCAGCGACATACCGGTCGTCTTGAAGAGGCACGCGAAACGCTACGAAGAATGGAGCGCTACGAGAGCGCGGTCAAGTGGGAACTAGAAATCCGCAACGAACGGCAGCGGCTCGACGAGTGCGAGAATAAACGGCGCCTTCAAGATTCGGAATCAGACGACGAAAACACGAACCGATCTGCAGATCCAACCGACGAATCATCCAACAACATTGCCGCCTGAACACGTCCGCCATGCAACGCCAGGCGGAACCACCCCATCTGTTGAAAAAACCACGATCATTTCTTTTCACAAGCAAGCCGGTAGTTGTTCGTAGTCGACGGAGACACTGACATTGAAATAGCGAAGTCGGACGGGCAAGCACTGGCACAAGCACGCAGGCAAACAGGAACCGTCAAACATCACGAGTCAGGGAACCATTACGATCACAAACCGATCAGCCACTCTCCTGGCAACGACCCTGAGGGCAATCGTGTTCATCTGAAACCAGGCGAAATCGAAAAAAGACAGACAGAACAGACAGAGAAGATAAGCAAGCCAGTTTTTCGAGCGAAGACAAACAACTTAGCGCGAACTTTCACTTAAAAGAAACCGAATAGATAAAACCCTGAACACGCTATTGGTTGGGTTCATCGAGGGCCCGGCTCCCGTCGACGCGTCATTCGCGGCAGTCGTCGACGAACAATCCCAAGCGTTCGATCACCGCATTTTCCGGCGGCCGGACACGACGGATTGAAACACCTCGAACGGAGACGAATTTCATGGCAAGTTACGAACGATTTACCGACCGCGCCCGAAAGGTGATGCAGCTCGCCAACCAAGAGGCACAGCGGTTCAACCATGAATACATCGGCACCGAACACATGCTGCTCGGCCTGATCAAGGAAGGCAGCGGCGTGGCGGCCAATGTGCTGAAAAATCTGGACGTCGACCTGCGCAAAATACGGCTCGAGGTCGAAAAACTCGTCCAAAGTGGCCCCGACATGGTCACCATGGGCAAGCTGCCCCATACCCCCCGGGCCAAAAAAGTGATCGAGTACGCCATGGAAGAGGCCCGCAACCTGAACCACAACTATGTTGGCACCGAGCATATTCTGCTCGGCCTGCTCCGCGAGCAGGAAGGCGTAGCGGCTCAAGTGCTGATGAATCTGGGTCTCAAGCTCGAGGACGTGCGAGAAGAGGTGCTCAACCTGCTTGGGCACGATCTTGACAGCGGCGAGCCGAGCGAACGGGGAACAAGCAGCTCTTCGTCCTCGGAGTCGCCGAAGAGTGGACGCTCCAAAACGCCCGCCCTCGATAGCTTCGGTCGCGACCTTACTGAGCTGGCCCGCCAGGGCAAGCTCGACCCCGTAATCGGTCGCGAGCGAGAAATCGAACGCGCGATTCAAGTGTTGTGCCGTCGCACGAAGAACAATCCCGTCTTGCTCGGTGAGGCGGGCGTTGGCAAAACGGCCATCGTCGAAGGCTTTGCCCAGCGTGTCGTCGAAGGCAACGTGCCTGAACTGCTGGCCGATCGTCGTATCGTCGTTCTCGACCTTGCCATGATGGTGGCGGGCACCAAATACCGCGGCCAGTTCGAAGAACGCATCAAGGCCGTGATG
>WGDQ01000394.1 GCA_015493185.1 Planctomycetaceae bacterium | reverse complement strand
TGGCCGTGGTGGTGGCCGTGCGGCCGCGGCTCTTTCCGCTGGCGGTGGTCGTGGGGTTGATGCTGCTGGTGTTGCGCCCGCGCAAAAAGGCACGCGTTTCAAACATGGGTTCGCCGCGAAGCGGGCCATGACAAGTGCGTTCAAACGAGCGATGGTTTCGTGCTGAGGCAGCCAGCGCTTGGCGTGCCGCTGTGAGGCGGCGCTTGGCTTCTCGGGCGGTTTGGTGGAAGAACGTCAGAACAGCCGAGGCGGTGCGTGCTCGTAGCGTGTGTTTTGCGAATGGTGCGCCCCGGTGCGAATGGCGACCCGCGCGTGTGAGCAAAGGGGGGCGGCGCCCTAGGAGCGAGACACGGCAACATGATTCGTGGCGGCGGCGCCGTGGGGTGGGCGTTACGATGTGGTGTCGAGATAGGGGTCTTGGCCCATGCTGGTTTGCATCTTTTTGCGTTCCTCTTCGTAGTACATCAGCGCGCGGCGATCGCGATAGTGACGCCGTTCGACGCGTCGTTGGGCGCGGCGGAATAGCCGGATGTAGCCGCGAAGCGAGCCGTTGGATCGTTCGCCGGCTTTCAGCAGTTTCTTGGCCCGCTTGGGCCCCAAGCCGGTTAGCAGCAGTTCGTCGTCGAGGGCCAGAAAGATGCGGTAGGTGCCGGGGTCGCCCTGGCGTCCGCAGCGTCCGATGAGCTGACGATCGATGCGGGCCGAGTCGTGCATTTCGGTGCAGATCACGTGCAGGCCGCCCAGTTCTTTGACGCCCGGGCCGAGTTTGATGTCGGTGCCGCGGCCGGCCATGTTGGTCGACACGGTAACCTTGCCCAACTCGCCGGCGCGGGCAACGATTTCGGCCTCTTCGGCGATGCGGTGCGCATTGAGCACCTGATGCTCAATGCCGGCGTCGGTGAGCATTCGCGAGAGCAGCTCCGACTTGTCGATCGAGCGGGTGCCGATGAGAATGGGCCGCCCCGTGGCGTGGATGGCTTTTACCTCTTCGACGATGGCCGCCCATTTTTCGTCGCTGGTGCCGAACACGCTTTCGGGCAGACGCTCTCGGATGGCCGGTCGGTTGGTGGGAATGGCGATGACCTTGAGCCCGTAGATTTTTTTCAGCTCGCGTGCCGAACTGGTGCCGGTGCCGGTCATGCCGGCCAGCTTTTCGTAGCGAAGGAAAAAGTCTTGCACGGTTACGCGGGCAGCCTGGCCGGTGGCCACGGAGACCTCGACACCTTCTTTGGCCTCGATCGCCTGATGGATGCCCTCGCGCCAACGACGACCTTCGGCCAGTCGGCCGGTGAATTCGTCGACGATCACGATTTCTCCGTCGCGAACCACGTATTGGCGATCGCGGATGAATTCGCGCGAGACTTTGATCGAGCGTTCGATGTACTCGTAGATGTCGAACAGCCCGACCTGGTCCATGATTTCCGGCTTGGGCAGCATGCGGGCCAACTGCCGCCCGGCGGCGGTGAGCTCGACCGCCTTGGTGTCGTGGTCGTATTCGTAGTGCTCATCTTCGATGAATTGATCGGCCACGCTCGCGCACCACTTGTAGCATTCGACTTCGACGCGTTCCGATTCGGTGGGCAAGGCACTGATGATCAGCGGCGTGCGGGCCTCGTCGATGAGAATGCTGTCGGCCTCGTCGACCAGTGCAAAGTGGGGTTCGCGTTGCACGGGCTGCTCAGACCCCTCGCCTTGCTGGCCCAACATGCCGCTGACCACGTCGACCTGTCCCTCGGCAATGCGGCGGCGGAGCAGGCGATCGCGCAGGAAGTCGAAGCCGAACTCTTTGGCCGTGCCGTAAGTGACATCGCACGCATAGGCCCGTCGGCGTTGTGGCGGCGACATCTGCGTTTGGATGACTCCGACCGAAAGGCCGAGCAGCTTGTAGATGGGTTCCATCCACTTGGCATCGCGGGCGGCCAGGTAGTCGTTGACCGTGGCCAAATGAACGCCTCGACCGGTGAGCGCGTTGAGGTAAACGGGCAGCGTGGCCGTGAGCGTTTTGCCCTCGCCGGTTTGCATTTCGGCAATCGAGTGGTAGTGCATGGCGATGCCGCCAAGAAGCTGCACGTCGAAATGCCGCATGTTGAGCGTGCGCCGGCCGGCCTCGCGAACCAGGGCAAACGCTTCGGGCAACAAACGCGAGAGCGGTTCGCCGCTTCGCGCGCGATAGCGCAGCGAAAGACTGCGTTTGCGCAGCGAATGGTCGGCGAGCTGTTGCAGCTCGGGTTCGAAGGCCGCCACCTTGGGCAGCAATTGTTTCCAGCGTGCGATGTGCCAGTTCACGCAGCCGTGGTCCTTGTCGCCGTCGACCGTTTGATGGGCGAGCTGTCGGTGGGTTGTGTCAGGCGTTGGTCTCTGGAGGCATCGACCGTGGCAGGGTAAACCGAGGCCCCTCGATGGGGCCGCTTGCAGCTCAGGTTTTCAGGGTTGGATTTGCGAAGGGAATTGGTGAAGCTCGATAGCCGGGCGGCGATGCCCGATCGGACTGGCGAAGAACCGTGACCGATGTTCGATGGAGCAAGCCGCCTCGGTAGCCCGGTCGCAGGGCCTCTGTTCCATTCTAGTTTGTTTTGGGCGGCTCGGAATGTGCCAGATTGGTCCGCGGTTTGGCAGAGGAGGGCAAGCCCGGGAATGGGCCGCCAATGCGACAGGAACCGGGCACGGTCGAAAGGCCCGCTTTTGCTTAGTGGTTTGCGAGCGGGCAGGTTTTGCAGGGCAACCCGGTGCGCGGGTGAGGCTGGGCGGATGTGGCGGTGTCGGCCGCAGAAGACGCGTTGGCCCCTCCCCCGTATGCCTGCCCGCGGCGGTTGGCTACTGCTGCCGGATAGAGGCCACCCGGTATTGGGGCGCGAAGTCGTAGGTGTCGCCTTGCGACTCGGTTAGCGTGCCTTCGACGACGACGAAGTCTCCGGGCTCGAAGTGGCTGAGCTGGCCGTTGTCGGTCAGTTCGACGCTGCCGCCGAACTGGTCAGTCTGGTTGGCGTCGTGCGGAATGTAGCGCAGCTTCCACCGCCGGCGCGTGGCTGAGTATTCCAGACGGCCGCGGAGCGTTTTGTAGGAAGTGTCGTAGCCGTAGCGGCCGCGATCGGTTGCGGCCGGTGCGGAGGTCGAGTTGCTGCTGCGACCGGCCGACACGGGCGAAGGTTGCGACGCCCGGGCGCTGCGGTGCGATGTGCCGACCGGGTCGGAGGCAAAGGTGCGTGGCGGCTGGGCCGTTGTGAACGAAGCCCGCGAAACTGTAGTGCGCGAAGAGGCGTGGTCCGAACGTCGGACCGACGACGTGGCGGCTGTTTCGTCGACCCGGGGCAGGTCGTTGATGTCGATCAATTCGTCCGGTTGTTCAAATCGGCCGGGCTCGACGCCGGCCTGATGATCGGCTGTGCTCGGACCGACCGTGTCGGCACGCGGTTCGATGATGCGGATCACAGTGCCTTGGCCTTGCGGGCGGTCGGCATCTGCTGCCAAAGTTGCGACGTCGGGCTGTCCGTTGTC
>WGDQ01000393.1 GCA_015493185.1 Planctomycetaceae bacterium | reverse complement strand
GCGTACGAACATCTGGCACAAAGTGCGGTACCCCAGATGCTCTCTGTCACACGATCATAGGCAATCCAACAGACATCACGTCCCCGACAGGTGTGTCGGAATAAAGCGGAAAGCTGTTTTTCGCTCGCTCAGCCATACCGCACGGCTACAATAGGCCGGCATTATGCGGCTCTGTGGGCCGTTGAGAGTACGTTTCGACGCAGGGACCAAAACAACGGGCCGCAAGACCGTACCAAACAGTGTTCACGGTGCTCCCTCCATCCCAACAAACTACAAAAGCCATCCTCGACGATCCGTACAGGATTGAGGAATAGCCGACAAACGGCCGCTGCGTTGCCACTAGTCCACCTGGCCTTCGTTGATGCTGCTGCACCATCGTCGCCCTGAGCGTTGGCAAACGTCCGTCCATGTTCGGAAGGTCGCTGCCACGGTTGCCCCGACTGGCAAACACCACCCTATCGCATTCTTTTCCTGAAGTTTTTGCCGCTGTCAGGAAAGCACGTGTGCCCTTGGTCCTATTGCCATGACAAGTCGCAAATCACGAAATCAGGTTCAAGACCGGTCGACTGACGATCAACCGTTTCTTGGCCTGAGGCGCAACGACCAAGTCGCGGTGGCCGGATTGGTTGCTCTCGGCCTGTTGGGCATGCTCGCCTACTGGATTGCCGCCGGAGGGCTGAAGGGGCGATTGATCGAGATCGAGGAAGCGCCGATTCGTTCGCAGCGTTTCGTTGTCGACATCAACGAGGCCGATTGGCCCGAGCTTGCTCAGATACCCGGAATCGGCGAAACGTTGGCCCGCCGCATCGTCGCAACGCGACAAGCAAAAGGGCGGTTTATCGATGCAAACGAGCTTCTGGAGGTGCGCGGCATTGGGCCGCGCACGCTCGATCGCATGCGCCCTTATCTTGTGCCGCTACCACCGAACGAGACGGTTGCCGGCCCGTAGCGAGCGGCCCTTCGTTGCAACAAGCCTGAGGTCATCAACACGATGTGGGCAAACGGCCATTTGTCGAGCGGGCATCAGGCTAGCGCACTTTTCCGGCGCCAGGGCAGGTCGCACGGTTCGCGAACGACCGCCGTGTCGAACGAACCACCTGGCGGGCGAGCCTTAGCGGCGGCGCGAGTACCACTCGCAGCCTACCCGCCAATGCCCTCCTTGGTCGTCAATTTTGCGGACCGTGCAGGACATCGGCGCACCGTAGAACATCACTTCCAACGTGTCGCCTTCCTGGACGGGCAAATCGGTACTTGTGAACAGCGAAATGCCGCCAAACGATTCGTCGGCTATCGTGGCCGTCCAACTACGGCCATCGGACAAACGCAGTTCGACTTCCGCACCATCATGGTCGGGAAACAGCCGCGTCCATTGTCGACGATCTTTTTTCGCTTTCGGGACAACAAGGTCGCCCTCATTTCCGGTCGGCATGTCGAATTCTGGTGCGGTACTCATCTCTTTGGAAAACTCCGATTCTTCTGCCAATCTTGAAGTGAAGGGAACGGTGTCTCTTGGTTTGCAGTCGCCGCTGAGCGCCAGAGCGTGGCACGCAGCTTTGCTTCCGATGGTTCGGCCCCTCGACGGCGGAGATTCGTACAAATGAGCTGCCGGATCGTAGTCGCATCACGGGCGGTGATGTTTGGTCCTCGGGAAGAACCGTTTGTCGGCCTTCCAGCCGCCACCGAGCCGTTTAACAGCTCGGCCGCCAGCGAGCGATTGGCCACGCCTTCCTGGAAGGGCGCCGTTGCCCTTATGAATCACCGTTCGTCTGAAAGCCAACGAAATCCGACTCGTTGATGCGAACCGTGACGCGTGATATTGGTGATTTCTCCACGCATGGGTTGCGATCGGTAAATCACCTCGAGCGGAACGGCGAGCATCACGGGTGCTTCCATTTCCAACAGCAAGGCGGCACCGCCGTACGATTCGTCGATCAACGTCGCCGGCCACCGCGCGCCATGGCCCAGGCGCACTTCGACCTGCGTGTCAGTGCCTTCGGGAAACATGCGAGTCCAGTGTCGGCGCTCAATGCCTGTAGTCAGCAGCGGATTTGCAGGATTAGGTGATTGCATGGAATACTTGCCCCTTTATCATTCGAACACTCCGACATTCCGACGATACGAAAAAAAGTGAACTCTCTCCGGCGTGTCGCCCTCGCTTCGCCGAGCTCCGGCTTGTCTTGCGATGCCGAGAACTTTCAAGGCACTTGTCCAGCAAAGCGGAAAGGTTCTCCGAGGAGCTGCGATTCCGGGGCAGTCGTCAAGGGAAAAGGCAATACAGAGCCACGTTGTTGGACTCGCACAGCCTGTTTCCCATCCAGCACACTCAGAAACCCAAAACCTGCCTCGCGTGTAAAGGCGCGCAGGGCCGGTTCGCAAGAAGTGTAGCTCACGCTGACCACTGTCGAGACGCATGCGGCGGAGTTCTGACAAACAGGTATTCAGAAAGGGTTGTCCGCGGTAAGGCGCGGCGGTACGATTCCACGGGTTTGATCGGCTGGCGCGATCCGCTGGCCTCTGCTGTAATCGATAAATGATCGCCGATTGTTGCGTCGACTGTGGCGACTGGCCCGAACATATCCCCCACTACAGCACCATCTCCCCCATTACAGCAGCGAGCAGTGATCGCAACGACAACCACAAATGCCTGACGGTCACTCGCTTGATCGCGCTACAGTCTGACGGGGGAGCGATGGCCATGCCGGAGCGTTGCGGCCAACCCGACCCCGGTGTTCGACGTCAACCGGCCAGCTTTTCGAGGGCATGGTCCCCGATAGGGGGATCCTCTACGCTATAGGTACACGCCGCGCAAATTTCGGCCAACCTCGATAGCGTGCGAGAGAGGGAAGGCAGATTCTGCTGGAGCGCGCTTTTTTTCCAAGATTGCTACGCGGACGGGAGACGGTCGCGTGTTGTTTCGCCTAGAAAGTCCATACGAGCCTGCTGGAGACCAGCCTCGTGCAATCGAGGCGCTGAGCGAAGGGCTTGCCGCAGGGCGACGCAGCCAGGTACTGATGGGCGTTACCGGCTCGGGCAAAACGTTCACCATGGCCAATGTCATCCAGCGAGCCCAGCGGCCCACGCTGGTTATGTCGCACAATAAGACGTTGGCAGCGCAGTTGTATGCCGAGTTCAAGGAATTCTTTCCGCACAACGCGGTGCATTACTTCGTCAGTTACTACGACTATTACCAGCCCGAAGCCTACATTCCCCAGCGCGATATCTATATTGAAAAAGATGCATCGATCAACGAGCAAATCGATCGATTGCGGCTCGCTGCGACCAGCGCGTTGGTAAGCCGGCGCGACGTAATCATCGTGGCCAGCGTGTCGTCAATCTACGGATTGGGCTCACCGGAAGATTATCGCGAGATGATGGTGCCCTTGCGGGTGGGCGCCATGATCGATCGCGACGAAATGCTCCTACGGCTCGTCGATATACAGTACACCCGCAACGACACCGACCTGGCTCGCGGAAAATTCCGCGTGCGAGGCGACTGTGTGGAATTGTGGCCCGCCTACGAAGAGTTTGCCGTTCGCATCGAACTTTGGGGAGACGAAGTCGAGCAGCTTTCGCTCATCCATCCCACCAGCGGCGAGGTCATCCAACGAGTTGACGAGTTGTTTATCTACCCGGCAAAACATTTTGTGTTGCCCGAGGAACGAATCGCTGCGGCCGTCGACAAGATCAAGCAAGAGCTTGAGGAACGGTTGGCAGAATTCCGCGACCAAGGCAAACTGCTCGAAGCGCAGCGTCTTAGCGCCCGCACGCGTTTCGACATCGAAATGATGCTGGAAGCCGGCTACTGTCCCGGCATCGAAAACTACAGCCGCCATTTGAGTGGGCGCAAAGAAGGCGAGCCGCCATACACGTTGTTCGACTTCTTTCCCGAAGACTTTCTGCTATTCGTCGATGAATCGCATGTCACGGTGCCGCAAATACGCGGCATGTGGGGCGGTGACCATAGCCGAAAGAAAACCTTGGTTGAGCACGGCTTTCGGCTCCCAAGCGCGTTGGACAATCGCCCTCTGAAATTCGACGAGTGGGAAAAACGTTTCAAGCAGGTCATCTATGTTTCGGCCACGCCAGGTCCGTATGAACT
>WGDQ01000392.1 GCA_015493185.1 Planctomycetaceae bacterium | reverse complement strand
GAGATGGCAACTGCAAACGGAGCCTGCATTATCGCCACCGGCATTGTGCGGCAGAGTGGCAAAGCAGCGGTTGGATCGCGAACGAGGCCTGGCATAACCTCGTTGCCGGAGAAGAAGTTGCCTGCCTCGATGGCGTGTTGCGGCAGCGGCGATGCCCGATAAGCGAACGTCCATAGGGCAGGGCCTTCTCAGGCGATGGAACGTCGTCCTCGATGCCACGTACCGAGCACGTTTGACGCGCAGCACGGTCGGCCTCTGCTTTTCATATAGCAGAGAGAGAAGGGCAGCGGGGACCGTTAGTTGCCGCCCAGGAGCAACGCTTCCTCTTCTTCTTGAATGATGATTCGCGGCGTGACCATCATCATCAGGCTCGATGTCTCGCGGCCGATGCCGACATTTTTGAACAGCCGGCTGATGTACGGCATTTTGTTCAAAATCGGCACCCCGGCTTCGCGGCGGCCTTCGTTCAGGCGTTTGATACCACCCAGTAGAACCGAGCCACCGTCAGGAACGCTGACGGTTGTCGCAACGCTGAAGAAGGCGAACGTAGGTAGTTGGACGGTGGTGCCTTCGGTTACCGTCATGCGATCGTTATTGCGCGATGTCGTGTTGTCTTCCGGTCCTTCCGAGCTGGAGTTCTCGGTTGTTGTGGTCGAACCGGTAAACGTAAACGTGTCGACATCGCCGATTTGGCTGAAGAACGGCACCAGTGTGAGCCGCACGAAGCGACGATCGGGCGATACCACCGCCTGCACGGTGAGGAACGTGCCCTCGTTCAAGACAACGATCACCGGCTGTTGCGCGGCGGCGAAATCGCCCACGATCGGAATCAAGCTGATTACGAACGGGCTTTGCGAGGTGTCGGCCACAAAAGCCTGCTGACCGTTGAAGAGTGTCACTTTGGGGGCTTGCAGCACATTGGTGCGGCTGTCGCCTTGGGCGGCATTGATGAAGAAAAACGCCTCGAGATCGCTCAGGATGGCAAATCCCAATTGGGCCCCCGCCGTGGCATCGAAGCCGCCGAATTGAGGAACAGCCAGACCGAAGCTGTTTTGACGGAACGGAATGTCGAGGTCGGCAGAGAATACGCCCGGTGCCGACTGGCCGACGGTAACCGATGGCCCGTAGTCGCGGTCTTGGACGTTGCGTCCTGGGTTGACGCCGGAGTTGTCGAACGGCGGTTGGAAATTGGGATCTGGTTTGCCGAATACCTGGAAGGGGCCGTCGATATCGTCATCGATGTCGAAGTCGAAATCGACGCCAATCCGCTCGAAGAAGTTGTCGTTCAGCGTGATAAAGCGAACTTCGATCGTGACCTGCAAATCTTGCAGTCGGCGCAATTGGTCGAGCAGCTCAACAATCTGCTGATGCACATCTTCAGTCTGGCTGATCACCAGGCTGAGATTGGTGGGGAAGGCCTCGATTGCTCCCGAGCCGCCAACATCTTCCCAAGTTTGTGGGGCAATGGTCGTGGTGATCAGTTCGATGAGGCTGTCGAAGTCGGCATTGGCGCCGCCACCCATGCCGCCGGGCCCGAATCCCATGGGGCCCATGCCGCCGGCCACACCGCCGCCGCCACCACCGGCCAATGCGCCGCTGGCGCCCACTTGTGCCAGGACGTTAGGATCGATCATGGCATTGGTTGTACCACCGTTGCTGCCCGCCAGCACCGTCAAAGGCGCACCACCGGGACCTGAGAAAGGCGCACCGCCATAGCCAAGCTGACCGTAGGCGTTGGCCAGTGAGCCTTCGAGCCCGAGCCGGTTGCCCGGAGAGAAGTTCGGAATGGGGACAATCAGGTCGGCCACATTGTACGTAACCGTGTAGAGCTCGCCTTGCCGCATCGCCTCGCTCGTGATCTTTAGCACTTCATCTTTGATCACGTAGCTAAGGTGATGCTGTTCGAGGATCAGGTTCAAGGCACTTTTGAGCGAAATCTCCTGGCTCAGGTTGATGGTCACAGGGGTGTTCGTATCCACGCCCTCTTGGCGTAAACCATCAAGATCAAGGTGTAGGTTCACGCCTGCGACCTTGGCCAGGTGTTCCATCACCTGTCCCAACGGGGCTTCCTCGTATTGCAAGAGCACAGGGGTGCGCAATTTCTGTTCGATTTCCAATTCGGCCTCGCTGCGGCGCACGCGTTCGCCCGGTTGCGTTCGGCGACGCCGCTGGGTGAGGTCTTCCCACGACTTGGCGTCGGGGAATACGATTGGGATGCGATCGTCCTGCGGAATGGCGCTTTCCTCGGTTGAGCTCCTGTCTCTT
>WGDQ01000391.1 GCA_015493185.1 Planctomycetaceae bacterium | reverse complement strand
GCCGCCCGGCGAGGTTTCCTCTACCTGTAATTATAGGCCGTTGTCCCGTCGGGAAAGTTCGGCAATCGGGGCCAAGTACAGCATTCACCGGCCGCGCAACGGGGCCGACCTTGCGGGCCGCGCTGCAATCGCAGGCCGTATGGATCGAGAAAGAGAGAGCGGGGGCCGGAGAATCAGGCCGCCATAAGATTCAGCCGGCTTCGCGTCGCCGACGCGAGGGCTCTGAATGAGGTTCGGCTGCCGACTGCTTTCGCAGCCAGTGCGGCCCCTGCAAAACGTGCGGGCTTGTTGCCAAATGTGGGCCAACCCGCCCCTCGGCCGAACCGTCCCACGCGTGCCGAGCGATCGACGCCAAGATCGCATCGGCCACTTCGATGGCCCGCAGCCCGTGGTCGCCCGAGACGCGCGGCCGCCGACCTTGCCGAATGGCCGCAACAAAGTCGCGCAGTTCGGCTTCGAGCTGATTGGTTTGGCCCGCTTCGATTCGCCGCATGGGCAGAAATTCGTCGAACAAGTGGTCGATCAAGTATTGGCGTTCGGCCTGCGAAAGGGTTTCCGCGTCGATCTGCCCCCCGCGCACCACGGCCGACGGCTCGACCAGCGTTGTCACTCGGCTATCGAAGTCGATCGAAGCAAAACCCCGCTGCGACCAGATGTGCATTTGCCGCGAAAGCTCGTAGCTGGCACGCGAAGCGGTCAATGTGGCCACGCAGCCGTTGTCGAATGTCAGCCGGGCCTGTGCGATGTCTTCATGACGACCGAACAGGGCCACGCCCAGCGCCTCGACATGCCGCAACGGCGCCCGAACCAGCGACAATACGATGTCCAGATCATGGATCATCAGATCGAACACCACGCCGATGTCCGTCGAACGGAATCGGTGCGGTGCTGTGCGTCGGGCCTCGATCAGCCGGGGCTCGTCGACATACGGCAGCGCCGCCTCGAGGGCCGGATTGAACCGCTCGATGTGGCCCACCTGCAAAATGCGGCCGCGCTCGGCGGCCGTTTCCACTAGCTCGCGGGCCTCATCGCCGCAGGTGGCCAGCGGTTTTTCGACCATCAAGTGCACGCCGCGCTGTAGCAACTCCATGCCCAAGCGGTGGTGCAGCCGCGTCGGCACGGCCAGCACGGCCGCGTCGATCTTTTGTTGCAGTTCGCGGTGATCGGCAACCGTCGTCACACCGAAGTCTTTGGCCGCCTGCTGCCGCGCCCGCTCATCAGCGTCTACCACGGCCACCAGCTCGACGTCGTCCATCGAGCTCAGCAGTCGGATATGATTGCGACCGAAGCAGCCGGCGCCGATCACGGCCACACGTACGGGGCTCATGCCGCTCTCCTTCGTTCACGGGCACGGCCGTGCTTGCCCTGCTGCTGATTGTCCACGAAAGCCAGCAAGTGTTCGACCTCGGGAGTCAACCGGTAGTTGCTGCGCAGGATCTCGCGGGCGTTGACCGAACCCACCTTGGCCCGGTAAAGCAACCGGTGGGCTTCGGCCAGGCTCTCGATCGACTCGGGCGAGAAGTTGTGCCGCCGAAGGGCCACCACGTTGATGCAGCGTGGCCGCGCCGGCACGCCATCAACCAGCATAAAGGGCGGCACGTCGTGCAGAATGCGGCTCAGCCCGCTGACAAAGCTGAACCGCCCGATCGACGTGTAGTGGTGCACGCCCACGCCCCCGGAAAGCGACGCATGATCGTCCACGTGCACGTGGCCGCCCAAAAGGGTTCCGTTGGCGATGATCACATGGTTGCCGATCTTGCAGTCGTGCGCGATGTGGCAATTGGCCATTAGAAAGTTGGCGTTGCCAATCCGTGTTTCGCCATCCTCTTTTTCCGTGGCTCGGTTGATCGTCACGCCTTCGCGAATAATGTTGTCGTCGCCAATCGTCACCCGTGTACGCGTGCCCCGGTATGTGAGGTCTTGCGGCTCGGCGCCGATCACGGTGTTCGGATAGATGCGGTTTCGCTCGCCGATGGTCACGTCGCCGAAGAGGGTCACGTGGCTCATCAATCGTGTGCCGCGACCGATGCGTACGTGGGGGCCAATCACGCAGAAGGGCCCGATTTCCACTTCGTCAGCGATTTCGGCTCGCGGGTCGATTGAAGTGTAGTCGGCAAACGATGCCATGGCTCAAACTCCACCAACTTTGAAACGGCCGCTCACACCGCACCCTCGGCGAGGTGTCATCAACGCAGGGCGGAAGTCTTCCGCCACCTCGCCGAATCGGCTTCCGAAAAAAAGCGACTGACTCGTTTCCATTGTTTGCTTCTTTGGTTTTGTCGGCGGAGATCCGCCAGACCGCTGTTGCGCCTCTCCTGTGCGATCCGTTGCCGGCATGTGCGGCATGTACCCGGCCATCGCCGGCCTTGCCCCTGCCCATCGCGCCGGGCGTTGGGGTATCGTTTCGTGGCATCTCAGGCCGAACGCGCGTGCTGCTGCCGCTGACCGTGTTGCTCGACCAGCACCCGCACCAACTCGGCATTCAAGCGATGCCCGCTGCGATACGCCGTGACGTGCCCCACCAACGCGTAACCCGAGAGTGCCAGATCGCCGATAAGATCCAACACCTTGTGCCGCACACACTCGTCGTCGAAACGCAGTACGTTGTCGATCGGTCCCCGTTCGTCGAAGATCAACAGGTCGCGGGCCGTAACCCGCTCGCCCAGGCCTTGCGATCGCAAGGCGTTCGCTTCTTCCAGCCGGGTGAACGTTCGGCTCGACGCCAACTCGCGCCGAAATGCCTCGGGCGTGACCTCCATGCGAAAATGCTGACGACCGATCGGCCCGGGACCGTAATCGAGGTGGTACTCGACCGAAAACAGTCCTTGCGGATGAGGTCGCGCTTCGACCCAAGCCGTGTCGTCGCCCAGTCGCACCGGATGCCGCACCACCAGCCGACGCACCGGCGCCGCCTGCCGCACCACTCCGGCCGATTCGATCGCTTCCACGAACGCACGGCTCGAGCCATCGCAACCGGGCATTTCTGCCGCGCTAACACGAACCTCGCAGTTGTCGATCTCCAAACCAGCCAGAGCGGCCAGAATATGCTCGACCATTTCCACACGCACGCCGTTCGATTCCAGCGTGGTGCGCAGCGGCATGTCGCATCGATGGTCGACCGTGGCTCGAATACGCACTTCAGGTTGAACGTCGTGGCGAACGAACACAACGCCGTGATCCACGTCGGCAGGGTGGAATTCGACGCGTATGTCCTGCCCGCTCCAATAGCCGAATCCTTCGACAAAGCGCGGACACGCGATCGTTCGTTGTTCTCTAGCGGCATGCATGAAGAAGAGCCCGTCAACCCCGTGTTCGGCCGCACCCGGCTTTGGTCGAGTCGCCTCGGCCGGGCCCATCCGTTTCCCAAGAGCCTTGTTGCGAAACACCGTGCCTCGTCTGTTGTTTGGCAATGCAGGCCGACGCATGGCCGTTTACCTGCTGCGCGGCGAGGCACGCAGGACAATTCGACTCGTTCTTATCGGGTGTTGGGGCGCGGCACTCCTTGCGGAACCGGTCGACGCCCTACCTCGGGCCGGGCCGGTGGAGTGCGATTCAACTGCGCGAGAATATAGGGCGTGATGTCGACCGCGCGACTATGCCACACGATGGCCTTGTTCAACTCTTTGAGCACTTCCTGCGGATCGTTGTTGTCGATCGGCGCGCCGTTGAACCGCAGCACGAGTTGAATGTTGTTGCGTTCGGCGTAGTATTTCACGGCGTCGAGAATTTCGAGGTACACGTTGTAATACATCTTCGCCTCGCGCTCGAGAAACTGCTTTTGTTGCAGTTTCACTTGCACGTTCAGATCGGCCGAACGATTGGCCAGCTCTTCCTCGAGCTGCTTGTATTCTCGCGAGCCCTTTTCGAAACGCCGCAGCCGCTCGCCAAGGCTCTGCATTTCTTTGCGACGGGCCTTCAGCTCTTCTTCGGCCGCTTTCACGTCGCGCTGCATATCCTGCTTCATCACCTTGAAGCGCTGATGGTTCTCGAAGATGTACGTCAGGTCGATAATGGCCACGCTCGAACGGGTGATGTTCTGAGCGTGCGCCACCGGCGCGACGGCGTTTAGCGAGGCGAAGACGGCCACGAGCGTGGCCAAGGCGATGAGGTGTTTCACTTTCAGCGCTCCTTGCTTGTCGAACGGATCCTCCGTGACCCGTGTCGGCGCCTCCCTTGGGCACCGAAGAACCGAGAACAGCACCACCGAAAGGGCTGTAAGCCATCAGTGGGAGCGGTATTGTGCCGAGAAGCGTCGTCGCGGTAAAGGCCAGAAACGACAGTTTTGCACGCAAGGTGCAACTTTTTTCACCCACACCACTTGCGCCGTTTTCGCAAGACTCCCCCGCACCGGCTGTCGTTCACCCTTGCATGCGGTCTCGCCCCGTTCTGTCTTCAGGACCGGTCGTCTCGTCGGGCTATTGTGGCCCATATACGGCAACCACAACTCAACCACGACCCAACCACAGCCGCGGCGGTCAAGCCCGTACCGCTGCTACCCAGCCGCCCGTGGGGGCTTTCGAATACCTTGCGCCCGCGGTGCCGCAGCCTCCGCAACCCAAATGCCGGAAGTCGCACCGGCCGTTATCCGACGCGCCGCAAACGCTTCTGCGTCCGTTTCCGCTCGATGGGGGGAAAGCCGGCGCTGCCGCGCAAACGAGAAAAAACACACGCAGCCACCCCAGACGTCGGGCGCCCCCAGACGTAGGGCAAAACCTCACACACAACAGCATGGGGGCACGGGCATGCGGAACCTCAGGTGCGACGATTGTGGGCGCGTGCTGCCGTGCGGCTCAGCGTGGCGGATCGAGCGTGACCTCGAACGTCTGCTGCTTGCCGTCTCGCAAAACGACCACTTTCACCTTGTCGCCCGCCTTGTATTTCCGCAGCGCGCTGTCGAAGTCTTCGAGGTTCGTGATCTTGCTCTCGCCGAAGCGGACGATCACGTCGCCACCGCGGATGCCCGCTTTCTCGGCCGGGCTCTCTTTGGCCACACCGCTTAGTGCGTAGCCGGGCGCGTCTTGCGCGAAGTCAGGAATACTGCCGAAGTAGGGGCGATCGCCCCCTCGTGTCCGCTGCGAACGGCGTGTTGCCTGATACGTGGGCCGTTCGTCGTCGTTGGCCAGATGCACCGCAAGGTCGGTCACCATTTGGGCAATGCGTTGCATGCCCGCCACGTTGATTTTGTCCACGTCGTCCGTGGGACGGTGATAGTCCGGATGCGTGCCGGTGAAGAAGTGCAACGCCGGAATCTTCTTCCCGTAAAACGTGGCATGATCACTCGGCCCGAATCCCGTTGGCCGCTTGGTGATTTCGAAGCCGTACTTCTCGTTGAACTCATCGATCAGCGAATCGAATTCGGCCGCCGCCCCGGTGCCGTAAACAATGAGCTTGTTGTCCTTCAACCGCCCGACCATGTCCATGTTCAGCATGGCCACGGTCGTCTCAAGTGGCACCAGCGGATGACGCACGTAGTACGCGCTGCCCACCAGCCCCCGCTCCTCGGCCGTAAAGGCGATGAACACCACACGTCGGCGCAGCTTCTCCGGCCGCGAAGCAAGCTGCCGGGCCACCTCGATCAGCGCGGCCACGCCCGAGGCGTTGTCGTCGGCGCCGTTGTGCACGGCCTTCACACCGGGGGCAAACGATCCGGGCCCACCCATGCCCAGATGATCGTAGTGCGCGCCGATGATGATCGTTTCTTCGGCCAGGGGGCCTTGTCCTTCGAGCACACCCACCACATTCTTCACCGTGGCTTTCTTGCGTTCGATTTCCACGTGCCCCACTAGTCGCCAGCCCGCCAGTTCGCGACTCTGAGGTGCGGGGCCCTTGTCGATGCGGCGTTCCAGTTCGGCCAACGACGTGTCGGCCACCTGTTGCAACACCCGATCGACCACGCCCCGCCGCATGTGCAAGACGGGAAAGCGCCGGTCATCGCCCTCCTGACCGGCCGCGTTGAAGCGCAGCACCGGATCGAAAAGATCTCGCATCTTCTCCTGCTGCTTGGCCAGTTCTTTGCCCAGCGCGTCCATGCGGCTCAGGTGCTCTTGCACCTCGTCGACCGTCGGGTTTTCGAACTTGGAAAATCGGGCCAGTTCGTCGCGCAGTTCGTCCAGCACCTTGCGATACCGCCGCACGCGGCGATCCAGTTTTCGTTGCAGTTCGAACTCGTCGGTCACAAAGACGATCGCCGCCGCCTCGTGTTCGCTGGCGTTGGCCACTTTTCGCGAAAACGGCGCGTATTGCGAATGCTCGGTGCCATTGAACACGCTGTGCGGGTTGTCTTGCTGCGGCTCGTGGCGAAGCACGACAACCGCCTTGCCTTTCACGTCGATGCCCTGGTAGTCGTCGTACCCTTCGTCGGGCGCTGTGATGCCATAGCCGACAAACACCAGCGGCAAGTCGAAATCACCCGAACCCCCGATTGCCAGCGGCGTAAAATCTTCTCCCAGCTTCAACTCGATCCGCTGACCGTTCGGCCCGACCAACGCCGCCTCGTTGTGCTCGCCTAGCCGGGCACTGGTGCTAATGGTGAACTCCTGAAACGGCGTGCCGTCGAACAGCTTGGTTTTCAAACCGATTTCGGCGAAGCGCTCCGCGATGTAGTCGGCCGCCCGGTCAAGGCCCTCGGTGCCGATGCCGCGTCCTTGTAGTTCGTCCGATGCCAGATACTCCACAGTCGAGAGCAGCCGCGTTTCGGCTTCGGTCAGTTCGCCGGCAATCGCTCCGACCGCCATCAAAACCAACGCCAGCCCTGCGGCCATCCGTCGGCCGAGTGTCCACGCCGACCGCCGTCGCATCGGCGGCCTGACGCCCTGTTGCGGCAACTCTTCCGTCAGCCCGGCGGGCCGCACGAACATTCGAGAAGTGTCACCGTTTCGTCTATGGGTGGGGCTCATCGTATATGGGGTATGCGACATCTGGATTTCCGTTCTCGTGGTCTTTTTTTCTTCTGGTTGGTCTTGCGATCCGCTTGCGCGTTGGCGCACACCAGTATGGGCAGGCAAACCGACTCGAAACGAACGTTGTCCAAAACGCCGGTTGCGCGGGCCTGATCGCCTTTGATGGCTTGAAAAACGCCGCACCGGAACCGTCACACCTTGCCACACCGGACCGGGCAACGCGACATTTGCCTGAAATCAACCTGAAATCAACCTCGAATCAACAGACCGACGGGCCGTTTCAAGCAGCCACATTGCCGCGGCGTTAGGGTACCGGAACGCGCCGCTTCTTCCGTCCGAACCTTCCCTGAATTCTCAGCCGTACTGCCGGCCCGGTCAAGCAACGCCCGATTGTTCCCAATTGCCGCCCCGAGATTTGCAGACCGCCGTCGGTCGCTGCTGCCAACTCGCCCGCGAGGCGGCGGCCACGCTCCAATGCGCCCAAACCGCACGACCGATGCCGTTTGCCCGAAGCAGACCACCGGTCACCGGGCGATGCGCCGCACCACCCGTCGATGAATCGCAAAACCGCGACACTATTGATTCGCCAGACAATCGTCGATAATGAACTGACCGACCTTGCGGTGCGCCGCGACCGCGCTGGCGGATCGTCGGCCAACCGTCGGACGCTTCGCCCGACGGCATTCGGCCGCCTTATCCTGGCGATTATTCGGTATCCGGGTGATCGGTTTCCAACCGTCCGAAGCGCTTCACCACGCGTTTCGGCATGGCAAGCGCGAATTGCCCGGAACGTGTCGTGATTAGCGCCTCGCGTACCACGAACACCCCGTCGCGAAGCATCAGCAACGTCGAAAAACCAACAACGTCAACCGCCTCAGCAACACGAACAAAAACCGAACCGCCCCAACCCGCCGGCCGCCCCCGGTTTTTTTCCAGGCACGCGACGCCGTTTCATCCAAGCGTCTTGCATCCGAGCGTCGCCTCGCCGTGCAGGCAACAACGTGCAGGTAGTAACTTCGTGCCGGCAGTAATTCGTGCAGGCAACCATTATCGTATCGCCCGTCTGGTAAGGGAAACGAAGAAACGTGCCCTCGCTCTTCGTCATTCGCGGCAACGATCAAGGCACGCGTTTCGAGCTCGACGAAACGCCGGCCGCGATCGGTCGCGACGTATCGAACCGCATTCAGCTTCACGACACCGAGGTGTCGCGTCGCCATGCCGAACTGCGGAGCGACGGCGATCGGTTCGTGCTTACGGATCTGAACAGCTCGAACGGCACGTTTGTCAATGGTCGGCGAATCCGATCGTGCCCGCTCAACAGTGGCGATCAAGTGCAAATGGGCGGCACGCTCATGCTCTTCACCGCTCCGGGCGACGAGAGCGACGTCGATCTTTCCGGTCAGGTCGATATCGTCACGGGCCAAAGCAACCGTCCCTCGCGCATCGTACATTCGATCAGTCGCGAAGAAGGCAGCCGGCTGTTCGACCTTTCCGGCGATCAGTCGGAAAGCCCCTGGCTTGCCCGCGCGCGCAGCAACCTGCAAATCATGTATCGTACGGCGCTGGCCGTCAGCCACACGCTCGATATCGACCAACTGCTCGACCGCATCATGCAATTGATCTTCGAGTGGGTTCAATGCGACCGTGGCTGCGCCATGCTGCTGGACAATCGCACGGGCAAGCTGGTGCCCAAGGTGCGTCGCGATCGCACCGGCCGCGATTCGGAAGAAAAAATCACCATCAGCCAAACCATTCTCGACTACGTGCTCGAGCACGACGAAGGCGTTCTCACCTCGAACG
>WGDQ01000390.1 GCA_015493185.1 Planctomycetaceae bacterium | reverse complement strand
GCCGTCGGCAACTGATCAGGCAAAGGCCGGTCGACTGCTCGCGCCGTAGCGACTTATGAACGGTGCGGCCGGACATGGGGGAATCCACGCATCTGCCCAAAGGTCGTCGCACTCCCTCAGCGGTCGGTTCTTGTTCTGACCATTGCTCCTGCAGAAGGGGATTTCCGTCAGGCCAACGACGTTCAGACCACAAAGGCGTATTGCTAACTCGCCGCACTGTTGTTGCAACCATCGACCAGAAGCTCCGACGGCAACGCATCAACTCGCCCAGACGGCGCATCGCTTTATGTCCCGTCTCACGCTCGCGACAACCAGCAGCCGGGCATATCTGCGAATCGATCTGCGGCGCAGAAAAAAAAGAGAACAACCGCGGTTTTGCGTCCAATGGCGCCAAGTCTTTCAGCCCGTCTGCGGTGACAGCAGCGTCACGGCGACGCTCATGTAGATAACGATCCCCAAAATGTCGATGATGCCCGCCAGAAGCGGATTGCTCATTAAGGCAGGATCGACCCCCAGGCGGTGGAATAGCAATGGCAACTGGGCCCCTAGAAGTGTGCCGCAAACCACGACGAGCAACACCGTGATGGGCACGATCAAGGCCGCCACCGGACTCGGGGCAACAGTGAGCGCGATCGCATATCCGAAAAGCGCCAGCAACGTTCCGAGCAACAAGCCCGTGGCCAGTTCGCGACGCACGATACGAACCCAGTCTCGGTGAGTCACGTCGCCGCGTGACAAAGCTGTGATGACCAGGGCCGCCGATTGGCCGCCCGAGTTTCCGCCCGACCCGATAACCAGCGGAATGAAATAGACGAGCCATTGGATACGCCCCAATGGTTCTTTGAATTGCTCGAGGGCCATCGCCGTAAGCATGCCGGCAAAGAAAAGGAACGTCAGCCAGAAACCGCGTTTCCAGGTGATCGTGAAAAGCTCGGTTTCCAAGTAGGCGTTTTCCAGTGGGTCGATACCGCTGATTCGCTGGGCATCTTCGGTGGCTTCCTCGATCACGACGTCCATCACATCGTCATGTGTGACAATGCCCACCATACGATACTCGTCGTCGACCACGGGGATGGCCAGAAAATCGAAGCGGGCCACGGTGCGGGCAACTTCTTCCTGATCGGTGCCCACATGCACCGTGACGACGTCGCGTTCCATGATGTCGCCCACACGTGTGTCGGGCTTGGCAAGCGCCAGCTCTCGCCACGATAGCATTCCGCGCAGATGGTCCTCACGGTCGACTACGTAGAGATAGTAGATTGTTTCTAATTCCTCGCTTTGCTGCTGAACGGCGTCTCGGGCTTCGGCCACCGTCAGATCTTCGCTGAGCCGAGCGAAGTCGGTGGTCATCAGCGCGCCGGCTGTGCCCTCGGGATACGACTGCAACCGCTTGATGTCGCGACGGTCTTCTGCCGGCACCAGCGCCAACAGTTCTTCCACGATGGGGCGATCGACGTTGGCCAGAATGTCAACTCGATCGTCGGGTGGAAGATCGGCGATCAACTGCGCCACTTCGTGACGCTCGCCCGAGGTGATCAACTCGACCTGCCGGTCGAGATCGAAATAACGAAAGATCTGCGCGCGGCGTTCAGGATCTGCGTGACGCAGCACGGCCCACGTTTCGTCTGGCGTGAGCCCCTCCATGAAGTCGGCCGTGCGTGCCGGATGCAATGCCGTGCAGAATTCGCGCAGCTCGGCGGCGTTATTTTCCGCGAGCATCTCACGAAGCTCGGGCAGATAAAGTGTGTTGTGTATCATCCGCTTCCGCACGATCCTGACACTCGACGTTTGCTGTGCATCGAGAAAAAGATAAATCGAAGACGGCCGTTTCCTCTGTATTCCGACACGTCTGGAGACGCTGAGCGGCGTGCCCAACTCACCGGCTGGGCGGACAACCCTCAAAAGCGCTACCACCGCCTTCCGGCGAGACAAACTGCCCATGCAATTCTAGACCCCGCGTGGCGAAAGCACGTGGTTAATCCAGCCTCGAATTGCAACACAGCCGGCGCAGCACAATGGTTGTTCGCACCGGACGTGCCGGCAGAATACCGCCCCTTTGGCACGACACCATAGGGCGCACGGCCTCAATCAGACCAGCCCAATCGGGTGAAGCGCTGGACGACGCCACGGGCTCATGCGCCGGGCAGCGCTAAGCTTTTTCGATCCGCGATCAAGGGCCGCTTGCCTATCCAATGCCAATCCAGGCAGCGCAACGTACCGGCACATGCCGGCCGATGCCGGCAAGCGATGCAGGATACGCGACGTGAGCCATTCTGCAAGGGTCCCAGCGACCGATCCGCACAATGAAAAGCAAAGAACGTACTCCCCAATGCGCACAGCGCGGGCTGCCCTGTGGTGCGACCTCGCAAGCAAACAAGCAGCTTGCCCTGGGCAACGGCGAACAACTGCGGCAAGGCGCCAACGCGATGGTTTTTCTTCCGCAGGTCGTCCATTGGCGACAGAGATCGACGGCAGTATGCGATCGCGCCTTTCAGGCATCGACACCGTGCAGCGAGCGTGCGCGAGGACCGGCATGCCGGAAAAGCGATTCTGGATCGACGGCATGTCGACGGATAGGTTCACGCGTGAGGCACACGCTCCTGAGCAACACGGCAAGGATGGAAAAAGTGCCGTAGAAATGCCGGTTGCGCGGCAAAATTCAGATGCACTCGGCTTCCCACAACGTGGTAGCAACCCAACAGATCGGCCAGGTGCTCTTGCGATCCGCTAACGAGCGATGCGCGATTGCTCAAGGCTTGCACATTCCAGAGCGTGTTGCGATAACCCCGGAGTGTTGTGCCCGGAGTTGCCAACCAAGTGGAACGCCCGATAGGCAATTCCACCGGCGTCGGGGGATCGGGCCTGGGATTCAAGCTCGCAATGGCGGGCAGCAAACCAACCATGGGCCAACGCTTCCCGGGCGGAGCGATGAGCTCTCGACAGAGATAGGCTAGGCCGCCCCCTTCGGCATAAATCCGCCGGCCATGCCGGGCATGATCGCGCAACGCCGACATCATGCACTGATTGGCCGCCAACAGCTCGGCAAATCCCTCGGGATGCCCACATCCTAAGTAGACGATGTCGGTATTGGCGGGCAAACGTTCGTCACGACACGGGGAAAAGTCGACAACCGCCGCGCCAAGCCACTCAAGGGCCTCGAGCACATCGGGAAAATAGCAGTGAAACGCGGCATCGTACGCAACGGCCACCCGTAGCCGACTCCCGCGAACCGCCTGTCGCCGGAATGAAGAAGCGGATGCTATGTCCTGAAACGGCCGGGACGTGGCCAATGTTTTCAGCTTGTCGAACGATGCATACCGCGAAAAGCAGCGAGCCAAGGGTTTGTAAAGATGAGCCGGCAGTTTGGCACCTCGGGGTAGCTGCTGAATTGCTTGTCGCAGCGTTGGCATGGTCTCGAGGGCTCCTAGCACAGGCATGCCGGTCATCGTTTCGACTTGCGTTTGCAGCCGCGCTGCCTGCTGTGGTCCTGCAACGTAATCGAGCAAGATGCCATCTGCTGGCGGAAGCGCGGGCAAGATACACGACCGCAATTGTCGTGCGTCGAGCACGACCAAGCGGGGCAAATCGAGCCAGTCGCAGATTGGGCCGAGGGTGCCCGCGTCGATGGTGGCGGCTGGATGATGATCGTCAGCATCGCCACGGATATGAGAAGCTGCCTGCTTCCCGCATTGCAGGCCGGAAGCATGAGAAGCAGAAATCTGTTGGCCAGTTCCAGGGCGATCGGCAGCCGAACCGAAAACGCCCTCGACGATCGCCATATCGGCTGAACGGGCGGCGCGAAAGAAGATATCGCGGCACACCTCAGGGGTCATCAGCCAACTGTCGAGGTGTCGCGAACTCAACCCCGTCGTGCCGCTCGCGCCGTCGCAAGGCGTAAAGCAAGCGCGCGAGAGAAAATGCTGCACTTGAAGGCCGTGTGCAGCCAAATAGGCGAGCAAGGCCCAGGTTACCGGCTGCACGTCCACACGGTTTTGAACTGCCCCAACGGCAAGACGTGGTATCTGGGGCATTGCAAGACGTCCCTCGAAACGCGATCGACTGAGTGCCCATACGCTCATGGGCAAAGGATGCCGTCAGAATGGCTCGGCCATGCTACGGGAGTCGATCCGTCCCTGAAAATGCGCTGCGCGTTGTATCGCCACGCAACGCTCCGAAGTAACGAACAAAGGTTGTTTCAGCCATCGCCGGCATCCAGCCTGCTCGACCGCGTCGCAGCGTGCGATCGTCCCTCGAACAAATAGCGGCCCCGACTCCGAGGCTGATAAAATCGTGCCTGCGTTTCGCTCGGCGTTCAGCCAGGTTCAACTAGCCTGCCTCTGATGCATGCCACTGCATTCTTAGCCTCGGCTCCAAACACGTCAAGCAAAGCAAATCGGGCGCCAGACAGTCACAGAATGGCGAAAATTCGATTCCTCGCGCGATAAAAAACGCCGGCCGATGGAACCGAAGAACCATCAGCCGGCGTTCGATCGCTCACTCTGATGTTACACGTTGACGTGGGAATTGCCACTCGCGGAGGCGGAGGGAACCAATCAACCGTGTGAGCCACAAGTGCCGTGCTGGCAAACCCAGCCACGATTGAAAGGCCCCGACGTTCCGCCTCTTTGGATCTTATTTGGATCTTACGTTGGCACGCACCCCACCAGCGACGTGCGTTGCGTTCTGATCGTCAGTGTCATCGCTTCACGACAACAAAGAACTGGTTTCCGTCGGCCGTGCGAACAAGCAGCAAAACGCCGTCGCCGACCGAAGTCTGCTTCAGGGCCTTCTCGAACTGCTCGATATTCGACACTCGAGTCTGGCCCACCTGACGAATCAACATCCCTTCTTTTAGGCCGTGCTCAGCCGCGGGACCAGCGGGGTCGACCGATGTGATCAGCACACCTTCGTAGCCCGCGAAGCCCAGCCGCTCGGCCGCCTCGGGCGTGAGATTCGCTACTTCGATACCCAGGGCATTGGCAGCGAAAGCTTTGCCCTTCGAGGCAGACGCCGGACCGCTGCCACCTTCCTGCAAGGAAGCCGTCTCCGACTTGGGCATGGCTTGCAGCACGACCTGGAGCGTTTTTTTCTGGCCGTTGCGCAGGATTTCCATCGACTGCGGGACACCGACGTCCGACCGTTCGACGATCTCCTGAAGATCACGGGGCTGATGCACGTCGCGCCCGGCAAAGCTGACGATCAAATCGCCTTCCTTCAAGCCCGCCTTGGAAGCAGGGCTATCGGGCAGCACTTCACCGATCAACACGCCCTCACCCGGCCGCACACCAAACTGCTCGGCCAATTCGGCGGTCACTTTGCCGATCTTCACCCCCAAAAAGGCACGCTGGACGCTTCCCCGCTGGACCAATTGTTTAGTAACCCATTTGGCCAGATCGATCGGAATTGCGAAACCAACACCCTGGTAACCGCCGCTATTGGACGCGATCGCTGTGTTGATACCGATCACTTCGCCTTCGAGGTTTACCAACGGTCCGCCCGAATTGCCTGGGTTGATGGCTGCGTCGGTCTGTAGGTAGCTCGATCGACGACCGGAGCTAAGGCTACGGCCTTTGCCGCTGATAATTCCAGCGCTAACCGTGCTGTCGAGGCCAAAGGGATGGCCGATGGCAATCACCCAATCGCCGATTGCCATTTCTGACGAACTCCCGAGTCGGGCCTCGGGCAGGTCGCCCGCACCGCTGATGCGAACCACGGCCAGATCGGTGTCGGGATCGGTTTTGATGTCGGTCGACTTGAACTCTCGACCATCCGGAAGCTCCACGACAACCTCATCTGCATCGGCAACGACGTGGTTGTTGGTCAGAATGATCCCTTGGCGGTCAATGATCACGCCGCTACCCATTCCCTGTCGGCGTGGCGTAGAGAATGGCTGAGCAAAGAAGCGGCGCAGTTCGTCATCGTCGAAAAACTCTTCGAACGGCGACCCACGAAAGGGATTCATGCCCCGCACGTTACCAACCTGCTTGGCGCGGGTAACGGTTCGGATTTTCACCACAGCCGGCATCGTCATTTTTGCGGCGCGCCGGAAGGCATGAGACAACGAGTTGGCGTGTTCGATGGCTGTCTTGTTGTCGGCAGCATTGTTGAAGTTGCCTTTTTGAGCCACTCCAACGCCGGCCATGACCCCTACCATCACAGCAATGAGAGCCACGGACCAAAGCAATTTGGTTCTATGAGATCCAAAGGATCGCATGAGAAGATCCCTCCTTCGATGAAACAATTCCAATCACCTGACGAAAAAGAAAAAAAGTAAAAAGTGAAATGCAAACCGATGGACTACGGAAAATCGAGATCAAACTGAACCTTTGCGCCAGTCACCTGCGGTGGTGTACCTCGCACATCGCATTTTTTGTTCTGGAACTCGCGCCTCGCTCTTTCCGATTTCCTGATTTTGCCCAATTCGATTTCGAAAAATATCAGAAACCCCGAAAGCACCAAACAGCGTCTGCAGGTGTCGCATTCGGCAGGCCGCGAACCGCCTCAGAGGCAACTTACTGGTCGCCCCGCCCTCTGGGCCTGAGCATCGCCGCAATGCTGCCCGCGACTGGCCGTCTTCCGTCAGCCACGCACCCGAGCATCCGGCACGAGGACTTCATCCCGTCTTGCTGCATGCCTGTTGCATGCCCACCGTCCGCTTCTCCTGTCTCTGCGCACTTGCTTGTCCGCGCGATGGTCTCTTTCCGGTTTTTTACACGCTGGGTGTAAGGCCAGCACTTCGCCTAATCGAGGGTTGGTCTGCCGCCCGACTCTCGCCACATGGACGCCCCCCCCGAACCACTCCAGACGGGGCTAGTGTGAGTCGGCCAGCAACGTGACTCGACCGCGGCGTGCTGACCACCGAGGCGAAGAGCCACACGTTGGGTTGCCGCCAGGAGATTCTCGCAAGCCAAGCCATTGGCCTGATCGCCATAGCGGACAGCCCTAGCCCATTGGTGCGGCTGACAATCGCGCGGACGGTACGTAAACGCCGTTGTGTAGGCCATTACGAGTCACCCGCTGCCGAAGTTCGCTGAAAAACCTGCCAGCGTGCTGCGTTTTCGACGAAACCACGAGCCTCAGGGGGCATGAGGTGATCCGCCGACAGAAGCGATGGGCAGGCAGAGCACTGTCACGCCGAACGGCAATCCGCCCGATTATTGGGCGACGGCGGGCCTACATTTGGAGTGTTGCCGCACGGGGTACCTTTCTTGCACTGTTGCCGGCACAAATATTCAGTCGAGCAATTCGGGGCACCGTTTTCATTCCATTCGCCATGCCAAGTCTTCCCGTTATTGCTTCCTGTATGCAGCCGGGACACGGCACCTTTCTGCAAGGATCTATCCTCAATCTCTGCCCCCGAAATCTCCGATCCGCCTCCAATCCGCCCTGACGGGCTTTTCGCGGCAGCCATTGCGTGCCCAAGGCAAACGGTAGCTTTACGACGAAACGGCTTCGCGCTGCGCCGGCGCCCGCGACTCATGAACCCATGACCCCATCGGGGCGCCTCGGGGCCTCGGGGCACATAGCTCCACAATCGCCTTGACCCATTTTTCCCAGCGGTGATAGACTCGCTTAGCTGCCGGGCGGTATGGGCCGTTTTATGCCGGCGAAAAAAAGGGCAAGGAACCGATGGATCGATCGAGGACCGAATGATTCGGACATTAGGAGTTGTTCAACCGTGTGTGCGTGCCCCGAGGCTTCCGAATCGATATCGCCGGAAGCTGGGCGGCAAGTCTTGGCTCGAATGGGCCGTTCATCGAGCGGCCGATAGCCTGCGCGTCGATCGTCTGGTGGTCGTGCTGGCCGATGACGTCGAGGGCTGCAAGATCGCCCCTTGTGTGCCACCCGATGTCGACGTGATGCTAGTGCAGGGCGATGCACTGCGGTGCCTTGCCGAAGCGGTCGAGAGCTATCGCGCCGAGTCTGTGGTTTGCATCGGCGCTGACAATCCGTTCGTCGATCCGGTTCTGATGGATCGCCTGGTGGCCGATGCCGAACAGCATGGCAACTGCGACTACGTGAGCTATTGCGTTCGCGGCGGTCGGCCGATCGTGCAGTCGCCGTTGGGAATTTTTGCCGAGTGGTGTCGCGGCGAAGCCGTTTGTCGGGCCGACCGCGAGGCGAGCGATCCGACCGAACGCCGAGAACCGACGCGATACATCTACTCGCATCCCGAGCAGTTCCAGGTCCGTTTGTTGCCGGCGCCTCAGCGGCTCGACCGCGACGACATCCGGCTGCGCGTCGACGTGGAGGAAGACTGGTTGCACACAGAAACGATTTTCGAAGTACTGGGGCCCGAAGGGCTCGAATGGCAGCAGATTGCCAGCCTACTGGAGGTTCAACCTGCATTGCGGGCAAGAATGGCCCATCTGAATCGCACCCTCGCCGCGGATTAACCTCGCGAGCCATTGCATCAGCCCGGCCACGGGAACATCGGGGGTTGGGGGGCAGGCCGTTCACCCGTTCAAACGCAAGCGTTCGGACAGCCTGCATCGTCTGATGCGTAGGTTCGAAACGCCTTGATCTCGTTCACGGTAAGGCCGCGTCGCGAGATGGTTCAGCACGGGCAATAGCAACGCAGGAAGCGCCCAACTGGCCAGGAACTTGCCAAAGGAATGCTCCCGATGACCTCGAACCAGATCGATGTGGCAGGACGTACCATCGGCGCGGGACAGCCGGCATTGGTGGTCGCTGAAATCGGGCAAAATCACAATGGTCAGCGCCGGTTGGCCGAACAGCTAATCGACGCGGCGTCGTGGGCAGGGGCCGACGCGGTAAAATTCGTCAAGCGCGATCTGGATTGCGAACTGTCGCGAGCTGCCGGCAATCGCCGCTATGGTGGACGGCACGCCTTCGGTCGCACATACGCCGCGCATCGCCACGCATTGGAGCTCGGCCCGGAGGACCATGCAGCCCTGTGCCGACGTGCTCGGCAGCGCGGCTTATTGTATTTTGCCACGCCTTGCGACCCTCCGAGCCTGAATCTTGTCTGTTCTTTGGGGGCCGACGCTCTGAAAATCGCCTCGCGCGACGTGGCCAATCTGCCGCTGATCGAAGAAGTAGCCGGCCGACAACGTCCTGTGCTCATGTCGACCGGCATGTCGCCGTTAGAGGAGATCGACGAAGCCGTCGAAGTCGTGCGACGGCGGGGGGCCCCCTTGGCCTTGCTGCAATGCACCTCGCTTTATCCGACACCGCACGAAGAGGCCCATTTGAACAGTCTGGCCACGTTGCGTACGCGATATGGTTGTCCCGTCGGCTTCTCAGACCATACCGTAGGCACGCTTTTGCCACCGGTGGCCGTTGCTCTTGGTGCTTCGATCATCGAAAAGCACCTTACGCTCGATCGGAGCTTGCGTGGCACGGATCATGCGTGCTCGCTCGAGCCCGGCGACTTCTTCCAAATGGTAACAGCCATACGGCAGGTCGAGGCCGCCATGGGCCGGAGCGACAAACCGGTTCCGGACTCGGTGGCACCGGTGCGTGCCAAGCTAGGACGCAGTCTTGTGGCCCGTTGTGATCTTCCTCCGGGTGCAACGTTGGACGAAACGATGGTCACGCTCAAATGCCCGGGCGATGGCATCTCGTGGAGAGACCGTCATCGTGTATTGGGACGCCGGTTGCGGCGCCGCGTCGCGGCGGACGAAGTCATTACGGACGATGTTCTAGACGACTGAAGAACGGAAGCATTCAGGGCCAAACAATTCAGCCAGATTGGCTGCAAGGGGCCAAGCTGCCGACGTCGCAGGCCGTATATCGCGTGCCGGAGATAGGTCGATAAAGCGATACGCGAAGGGAATCGCGTCATGACGCTGCTACAGACGGCAACGGCGCCCGGCGCCGACTCGCCGGCGGACGCCGTCGCCCCGACCGACGAAAACTGCCAGACAACATCGCTTATTGTCCGTCGAGCATCTCACGAGGCATTGCGTCGGTCGTCCCCGGTTTTGCCACCTGGACTCAACGCCCCTCGTTGCGCCGGCAACCGGCGATCGGACGACCAAAAAGACCGAACGCCGCCTGCTGATATAAAGTGCGCCGAGGGTGTTGTGTTCGACCTGGGCGATGTGCTTTTCGATGCCACGGTATGGCGCCGTTGGCTGCTGCGGTTGCTACGACATTTTGGCGTCCAAGCGCCGTATCACAGCCTTTTCAGACGTTGGGAAACCGAATACCTGGCAGACGTCTACTGCGGCACGCGCGATTACGACCATGCTTTCTTCGGCTTCCTTAGCAGTTTAGGTCTCCGACAGGGCCAGATCGCCGAGATCGCGGTGGCCAGTCAGGCACGCCACCGCGAATTCAATCTTCAGTCGCGTCCTTATCCTGGCGTGGTCACAACGCTTCGCGAGCTCAAACGACTGGGCTATCGCCTGGCCGTGCTAACCAACTCCACGCGTTGCGGAAGCGACCTGCATATGGCCTTGGAGCAATTGGGACTAGGCAATCTTTTCGATGCCGTGGTTACTTCGATCGACCTCGGCATGCTGGCATCATGCCACGATGCCTATCAAGCAATTCACGATCGTTTGCAGCTTCGCGTGGGCAAGGCACTGTTCGTAGGACACGATCGAACGGAGCTGGCCAGCGCCGCACAGTTCGGCATGCCCACGATGGCCTTCAATTACGAGGATGCAACACCGGCCGACGTGCATATCGAACAATTTGATGAGATGGTGGCGTTGATGACGTCGATGGGCCATGCTCGCGCGGCGTGACCCTCTGAGGCCGAGGTACCACAGTCACCACCACCGCCGCCAGCATGCGTGTTCACTTGCCGGATTCCGCATATGTCGCGACCAACGCCTACTCGTGGTTTTACGCTTCCGATCTCGGTGTTCGCCCGTCTTGATCTGGTCAAGACCTTCGATACGACGAAGCGGGATGGATACTGCTTGCTGTTGGAAGGTAGCTGGCCCGAAGTCTCGATTGAAAGCGATGAGGCATTTCTTTCGCTGGACGAGCTGATCGACTGCCGTTTTGCCTGGATTGATCGGCAGTCTCTTGAAATGACCTCGCAAATCGCTGATCTTGCCTCGCGCGCGGTCGCGCGTTGGCACCAACAATCGGCTAACGCCGCCGCAACGCATGCCACGAGGACGACACCGCCATCAGCACTGCCAGGAGCGTTGCTCGATGACCTGAGTTCGTTGAAGCTGCGTTATTGGTTCGTCAAGATGCTCCGCGTCGTCGCCTTCTTCACAAAGCTGCATCCTATAGACCGCGGAAGCCATATTCGGCTAGTCGTCGATGAGGCGCAAGACCAGGACTACGTCGCCCTGTTTGAATCGCTTTGTGCGGCTCGCGGCGCCAGCCTCGAAGTGCAACGCGTCCGGCCAGCCAAGCCAACCGAGCTAGTTTCGAAATGGCCTACGACGGCCACGGAAAAGGGCACAACCGGTGATGCCGGCCGCCGACATGAGCAAGGAATCCGCCTGAACCACAGGTCGCGGCAATCGGCCGTCGACGTGCGCCGAGAGCTTCTGAAACTTACCAACCGTGTGGCAAGCCTCATTGCGAACCGCTATTGCGACGGCCCTGCGGTTCTGCTGTGCGGAAATCCGAGCGTGCTCGATCCGGTGGGTGCGGAGCTACGGCAGCGACGGCATCGCCTTTGGTGGGCATATGAGCAGCCCGCGATTCGATCGGCAATCCGCTGGTCGGCTCGGGGAGTTGGTCAGTTGTTTTGCGGTGCCAATGAAAATGACCCCACAATGGCATGGGCGGCGGACGCGGACGTTGACGGCGAACTCGACAACGTAAAGATGCGGGTCGAGGGAGTTGATTTGTCGGCCGCACTGCGGGCCTGGCGACAAACGGTTCTGGCCCGCCGAGCCGCCGGTTTGCTGCGCATTTGGCAGTCGGTCGAGCAGTGGATCGAGCGTGTGCGTCCGGCCGCCGTGGTTGTGAGCGACGACGCCACGCCCTTGTGTCGGGCTATGGTGCATGCGGCGAGGGTTCGCGGCATCGGTTCGCTGGTCGTTCAACATGGCGCCCCCTGCGTTTGCTTCGGATTTGCACCGCTACTGGCCGACCGAATCGCAGTGTGGGGCGACGCAGCACAGCAACAACTCGTTGCGTGGGGCGTTGAACCTCGACGGATCGTGCGGGTCGGAAAAACCAAACGCCAACCGAAGAATCGCTCGCGCCGAGTTGGCTGGCTCCGCCGCTCACGGCCAAAGCGTGTGCTCGTACTCGATACGGCCGTTCCCCGCGATCAGCGGCCCGACGCGACGGGTTTCCACCTTACAACGCGAACGTATCGGACAATGATCGAAACCGCATGTCGCGTGCTCGCACGTTGGCCTAACCTGTTGGTCACCGTTCGACCGCATCCGCGCCGACATGATCGCGGCATTTGGCGCGTCATCACGACAAGATTCAGCGGTTTCGCGGTGCGAATCGATGGCCAGCAGTCGTTGGACCGTCAGTTACAGCAGGCCGACGTCGTGATCAGCTTCGCATCGAGTGCCGGCATTGAAGCGGCTTCGATCGGCAAGCCGGTTATCCAGATGTTGCCCGAGGGATCGGCCGAGATTCTGCCGGCCAGGCAATGGGGTTTGTTGGGCACAGCGCGCACCGCCGCGGAGTTAAGCCTGTGGTTGCAGCACTGCTTGGACGGCACACCAGCCCCGTCGCCCTCGCACACGTCGAGGTCGGTGTTTGCCGCCTCCGGACGCGCAGCCGCACGCGGCGTTGCCGACGAAGTCGCGGGATTGCTCGCCGAACAGGTTGCAAACGCCGACAACAGCGGACGCGCGTTTCGTCTTCACGAGGTCACGCCGACGTTCGGTGAGTCGGCCATAGAAGAAATGGCCTGCGAATAGCATCTGCTCAGCTATTCGCAGGCGACCAACCAACAGCATCCACCTATCCGGTCGAGCAGCCATTATCAAAAGCGATACACACAAGGCAAGCTGGCTCCATACTGGCCGTTGAAAGCACAGAGGAGTTATCGTGACGGCGATTCCCGTTATGAGTGCTTGTGGCTGCGAGGAGGATAAAAACTCGCGATGTCAACAT
>WGDQ01000389.1 GCA_015493185.1 Planctomycetaceae bacterium | reverse complement strand
GAGATGTGTATAAGAGACAGGCCATTGCGATTCGAACGCAGCCACGGCCTCGCGGACCGCTTGCAATTTTTCCGGTTTCAGGCGGTCGACCGCATCGGCCCACACGGGCGAGGCCACGAGCAACGGCAACAAACAAAACAGCAGCATACGGGCGGCAAGTTGCATGATGCATCGATCCTATCGAAGGGCCCTCGCCGAGATGTTCGGCAAAGTAGCGAATGATAAAGAAAAAAATCGGACAATAAGCTCTGGCGATGTTTTGAACCGAGCCGGGCATCAATCACCGTTTGCGCCCATGGGCATCGAGCCGCACGAGCAAACTGCGACGGATACCGATGTTCAAAGCCTCGGTGCCTGAAGTCTCGGCGCCTGAACGAATCGAGAAGCCGCCGACGGTGGCGCGTATTATTCTCACGCCAAACTGCGGCATCTGCGATTCTGGAAGGCGTTCGGCCGACCAGCGGCGGCGAGCGGCCTGTTAAAACCAGCGAAACCAGCGCAGGGCCAGCACGAAGCTGATGACCGACCAGGCCGCCATGATGGCAACATCCGACCACAAGCTGGCCAAACCGGCCCCTTCGATCATCACTGCCCGCAACGCGTGAATCAATGGTGTGAGCGGCAGTGCCTGGATCAGCGGCTGCACGACGTCGGGAAATCGCTCAGGCGAGAAGAAAATGCCGGACAACAGCCACATGGGCAGCATCACCAGATTCATCAATCCGGAGGCCGTTTCCAACGTTTTTGCCCGACTTGCCACGAGCAGGCCGACACCGGCAAACATGATGGCCCCCAGCAGCACCAACAGCATGATCGATATCACGCTACCGGCGATCACGACGTCGAAAATCCAGTGGGCGAACAGCACCAACAACAGCACTTCGGTTACCATGAACAAAAAGCGGCTGATCATCATACCCAGCAGAAAATCGGATTTGCGCATCGGCGTGGTGACGAACCGCTTGAGCAGATTTCGCACCCGCATGTCGACTGTCACGAATCCGATTCCCCACAATCCGCCGCCCAGCAGGCTTGCACCCATCGAACCGGGAATCAGGAAATCGATGTATCGGCCGCCGGGCTCGCTCAGATGAGCATCGGCCGCCACCACGGGATCTTTTCGACCGGCGGCCCGTTGCACTGCGTCGTCGACCAAACGCCGCGCCAACGAGCTTTCCGGACGTGTCGGATCGTAAACGTACTCGATTTCCATATCTTCCAAACGCCCGGCGGCAAACGTGTTGGTCGTCGCAGGTTTGTCGGAAGCCAATGCCGATCGCTCGTCGGTCCGGTCTGCGTTATCGTTGGAGCCACTCGGCGCGGTCGGTGCCTCCAACCGTGGCCTGGGAACGATCAACAATTGCGTTTTGCCTGTCCGCAACCGTTGCCGTCCGACTTCTGGCGACACAACGCGCACGTCGAATTGCGGGCGATCGGGTGCCGTGGGCTCGCCCCCGGGCGAAGAACCGAAACGCCCTTCATCCAGCAGCGCGCGGGGCGAGGTTTGCGGCGTCTGCTGCCGCCGGTCAGCATCCTGCAAAACGCGAGCAATCACATCGCCCGCGCCGCGAACATCAGCCACATCGACCTGCACAACCGTTGCCGGCCGGCTGCGGAAGGCGATTCCCAACGCCACGGCCATGAGCAGCGGAAAAACGTAAACCCAAAAAATCGCCTCCGGTTTTCGCAGAAATTCGACCACCCGGGCGCGGACGAGTTGAAACAAGGGATTCGGGCCATGGTCTTCTGCCGGTGGCCAGAAGAAGTCGTCATCGGGCGGCAAACCGCCCGGCGTCGGCAGGTCGGTTGATGCGTCGTACCCTATCTGGCTGGTCATGCAACAGCCTCCGGGCGGGTTTCACTGAGGCCATCCGAAGGGGGCTCGCCGTTTTCGTCTTCGAAACGCCGCCCGGTAAGCGACACGAATACATCTTCGAGACTGGCGTGCCGCGTGGTGAGGCTGGCCATTTCGACACCGATCGTCGTCAGGCAATCGAGCAGTGCCGGCAGCGCCACGTGAGGTTCGGAAACGGTAAGCGATACATGGCCGCTGTGCACTCGCACACTACGCACGGAAGCGACTCGCTCAAGTCGGGCAAGATCGATCGGTACGCCGCCATCCGTTTCCGACACGGCAGCCACATCGTTTTCGATAAGCGAAAACTCGATGACATGCTCGCCGCCGAGCGAAGCGATCAACGCCCTCGGCGAATCGCACGCGATCACGCGTCCGTGGTCCACAATGGCCACGCGGTCGCAAAGACGTTCGGCCTCGTCCATGTAGTGCGTTGTGAGCAAAACCGTGCGTCCCAGAGCGCGAAAGCGGTGGATGATTTGCCACAACTGCCGTCGCGACTGTGGATCGAGGCCTGTGGTGGGCTCGTCGAGAAACAGCAGCTCCGGATCGCCCACCAAAGCGCAGGCAACGGCCAGGCGTTGCTTCTGTCCGCCAGAAAGCTTTTCGGTCCAACAGTTGGCCTTATCTTCCAACGACACTTGCCGCATCACCGCCTTGGGATTGGGGCCGCGCGGGTAGAAACTGCGAAAAAGGGTGAGCATTTCGCTGACCGTGAGGCGTTCGGGAAGCCGCGTTTCTTGAAGCGATACGCCGATGCGGCGCCGAATGGCGTTGTCGTCGCGCCCCCAACGATGCCCCAACACCTCGACGGTCCCGCTGGTTGGCTGCAAAAGCCCTTCCAGAATTTCGATCGTTGTGGTTTTGCCGGCTCCGTTGGGGCCCAGAAGACCAAAGCACTCGCCGACCCGGACGTGAAGATTCAGACCGCGCACGGCATCCACTGGCGGCTTGCCGGGATAGCGTTTGTAAAGATTTTCGCAGCGAATCGCGTCGGTCACGATGATTTCCAGCTTCCTCACTCGATTAGGTCGATGCCGTTGGCGAGCCGGCCATTGGCTGTTTTTTGTAGCTGCTTGTGGCTGCACGGTGGTTTTTGGGAACGCCGGCCGAGGGAACGTGCGACGTGTGGCCCCTTACGGAATCGCCGCGGCGCGGTCCTGTGTCGTTGCGATCCGCCGGAACAACACCGCCGAGACAACACCGGCACGGCGGCACTGCCGGCATCGGCGGGCTTCTCACCTCGCGTCGGCGGCAACTTCTGATGCGGCATCCTTTGCGTCGGGCTCTTGCCGAGCCTTGCAAGAAAAAACCGGCAATCCGCGTTGCGCCTGAAAATCGGCCACGCTTCGTTCTTCAAGTGGTCGTCTCGCCTGCGCGTCGAGCCGCTGGGCCAAGCCGAACGTCGAAAAACACGAGCGAAACGCCTCTTGAAAAAGTATAACCGCCCTGAATCTATGGGCCGAGGGCCCCGTGACCCTCTCATCAGTCCTCAGTTGGAAAGCACGCCGTGAGCGATCCGTCGCCGCTCGTCCCGCTGGCCCATCTGACGGCCGATTCGGGCTCTAAGGCAGGCTCGAACGCCCTTGCTGCCCAGAAGGTGTGTTCAAACTCCAATTCCGGCTTCGATCGCGAGACGATCGCGAGCGAAGCCGGAATTGGATTTTGAACACACCTTCTG
>WGDQ01000388.1 GCA_015493185.1 Planctomycetaceae bacterium | reverse complement strand
GCGATCGCGCGGGCGCGGCCGCCCGCAAGAGCGGGAGCAGCACGGAAGCTGCGAAGGTGCCTTCAGAATGCAACTGTGGCTTCGATCGCGAGCGAGCCGACCGTCTTGTCGTCGGTCTGCATCGACCCGTTGAAGGGAGATCCGCCTGCTTTGCCCTCTTTGATACGATTCACCTGCTCGCATTCTTCGGGCCCGAAAGCGTTTCTGAAGATACCTTCTGACTGAGAAAGCGGGTCGTCGTGTCGCTCGAGCCCGGCCAATGCCCTACACTGAAGGCGATTTCGAAAAAAAGGTGCCCCCGAAGTTTTTCGAGGCTTTGTAGCCGTTCGGCCGTGTGAAGCGATCAGCATGCCTGGCCGGAAGGCCGAGTGGCCCGCACGGCCGGCGGTTGAGGGGGCAGCGTGGGTTCTGCTTGCTGTGGCGAGCAGCGGGGCCGGACCGGCGCGGGCGAATTTGTTTCGGATTCGTTTGTTGCAGTCCTCTTTTTCTCTCTTTTTCGGACTTTTTTTTGACTGAGTGACGTGAACGATGGACGCAGAACAGCCGCAGCGTGACGAGCAACAGCTCGAGGGCCAGGACGATGGCACCGGACGGCAGACCAGTGACGGGCCAGCGACCCCATCGCGGAAAACCATCCGCTGGTGGCCCCTGTGGGGAATCGTGGCGGTGATCGGCCTGTTGGGTGCCGGGCTGCTGGTTGCGCCCGACCTGACGCCGCAAACGCGGAACGCCGGCGTGCAGGTGCTCGGCTTGTTGGCCGTGGGGCTGACGCTGGTGTGGTGGATTGTGTTGTCGCGGGCGCCGTGGCGTTGGCGTGGCATTGTGGCACTGGCCGTCGCCGCGGTGGCGGTGTTTCTGGCAACCGCGATTCGCAGCGTGGGCGTGACCGGCGACTTGTGGCTCGATATCGCCTGGCGCTGGTCGCCGGCGCCGGCCGAGTCGATCGAAACGATCGGCGGCGATCAGGGCGCGGCGCCGGTGGTCGATTTGACCGTTACCGGTCCGGACGACTTCCCGCAGTTTCTTGGTCCTCAGCGTGACGGCACGGTGCATGGCGTGCGGTTGGCCCGCGATTGGGAGCAGCAGCCGCCCGAGCTGCTTTGGCGGCGGGCGGTGGGCAGCGGTTGGTCGAGTTTTGCGGTGGTCAACGGCTTCGCAATCACGCAGGAACAGCACGCCGATCAGCAAACCGTGGCCTGCTACGAGGTGAAGAGCGGTCGGGTTTGTTGGCAGTATAGTTACCCGTCGGAGTTCCACTCGGTTTTGGGAGGCGATGGCCCGCGGGCGACGCCGACGATTGATGCGGGCCAGGTGTTTGTGTTGGGGCCCAACGGCGCGCTGATTTGCCTTGAGGGTTCGGACGGAAGCCTGGTGTGGCGCAGGAATGTGCTCGACGACCACGGGGCGGAGAACGTGGAGTATGGCATGAGCGGCTCGCCGCTCGTGTACGACGATTTGGTGATCGTCTCGGCCGGCGGTCCGTCGGGGCATTCGCTGGTGGCCTACGATCGCCACACGGGCGAACCGCGATGGCACGGGGGCGACGACCCTGCCGGCTACAGTTCGCCCGCGGTGGCCACCGTGGCCGGTGTGGAGCAGGTGTTGATTCTCAACCATACGAGCGTGGCCGGACACGATCCGCGCAGCGGCCGGGTGCTGTGGCGCTACGACTGGCCGGGCGAAAACGCCAAGGTTCCGCAGCCCCGCCCCTGGCAAGACGACAAGGTGTTTGTTTCCAGCGGATTCGGTGCCGGCTGCGAATTGCTGCAACTCGTGGCCAACGAGTCGGGAGGGCTGGAAGTGCGCTCGCTGTGGCGCAACCGCTTGATGAAGCCGAAGTTTACCAACGTGGTGATCCGCGACGGCTACGTGTATGGCTTGGACAACGGCATTTTGGCTTGTCTGGAGTTGGCCACCGGACGGCGACAGTGGAAAAAGGGCCGCTACCGTCACGGGCAAGTGCTGCTTGTGAACGACCTGCTGCTGGTGCAAAGCGAGTTTGGCGATGTGGTGCTGGTCGAGGCCACGCCCGAGGCACACCGCGAACTGTGCCGAATTGCCGCACTCGAGGGACGCAGTTGGAACAATCCGGCCCTTTATGGCCCCTATTTGCTGGTGCGCAACGATCATGAGGCGGCCTGCTACCGCTTGCCGCTCGAGTGAGCGAATCAGGGCGCGGCTCGCCGTCGGAGGAGGAGGGAAAAGCGGAAAAAGGGAAAAGTTGTCGCACCACGGGGCGAAAGATTTCGGACCGCTTCCGCAGCGTGTTAAAATCGGGAAGGTTTTGTCGGGAACGTTTTGTGAGACCGCGTCACACGGAAGACCTTGGGCGGCCTTTCTGCATAACGTGTGTGGCCGCGATGACCGGCGGAGCTGGTAAGTGGCTCTGGTTGGGTGTTGGTTTTTTTCCGCTGGTGTTGCCGACGGCCCGTGGGCACGAGCTTCTCGAGTCTTGAGCAACAGCAACCGCAGGCCTTGCTCCAAAGGTGCAGCATCTTGATGTGGTGGCTGATGGTGAAACGAACGAAGGGCCCCCGCCCCGACGATCGGCCTGGCCGACCGACGTGGTGGGGCGGCGTCGGCCGGGTGTGCGGGCGACCGTCGTGGTTTTGCGCGGCAACGTGCTGGCTGCTGCTGGCGGGGCTGATCGGCAGCGGCGGAGGGTGGTTGTGGCCGACGGCCGCGGCCCGTGGCGGCGAGGTTCGTCCGGAAGACGCGACCGATCGGCTGGCCGACGATGG
>WGDQ01000387.1 GCA_015493185.1 Planctomycetaceae bacterium | reverse complement strand
CTTTTATCGTGATGATGCGGCGGGAGTGTTGTGGAGCGTCCATCTGGATGGCGACAACCTATTTGCGGAAATGCGTGTCGTGCCGCAGGCGGCATCGAGACACTCGGCCGTGGCCGCGGCGTTGAAACAGCGGCTCGACGATGTGCGGCGCGAGGTTCGCGACTGGCTGGTGGGACATGCGGTCAGCCCGTATAGTCGCTCGGTGTTGGCACGATACCCCGAAATGCTCGACGTGTTGGTGCGTTACACGCGCACGGCTGTCGTGGGGCGGCAAATCGTGCTGCGGACCTACCTTCCAAGCGCAGCGGCTCACAATTTGGCGCTGGCCACGCGGCTTTACCTGCTGGAACAGGCGGCTGCTGGAGACTCAGGGCGGGCAGAACAGCGCGACAGCGTGCCGTCTCAGCCGGCATCGGTGGCCGATCGTTTGGCAAAGACGATCACACTGCGTTTCCCGCGTCAGACGCTGGAAATGGCCCTGAACTTGCTGGCCGAGGAGGCCGGCGTGCCGGTGAAAATTCTGGGGCGCGACCTGCAACTGGAAGGCATTACCAAAAACCAGTCGTTTGGCCTTGATGAGGCGAATCGGCCAGCCCGCGATATCTTGAGCAAAATTCTCGCTCTGGCCAGTCCGGATGGTAAACTGGTCTATACCATCAAACCGGATCCTGAAACGGGCCAGGAGACGATTTTCATCACCACGCGCACCGCAGCGGCCGCGCGGGGCGATCGGCTTCCGCCACCATAACGACACACTTGCCACCAAGGGCGGTGGTCGCGCGGAAGAAGCTCGCCGGGGGCTGTTCTGGAAGGAACCATTGCAAAAAGGTGTGTTGCGACAGCGGGGCGGGCTCGAGCAAGAAGCACAGCGTGCGTGGCGTTTGATTGGATTTTGGCCCCACGTGTTGTCGAACAGCGCCGGAAGAGAAGAGGCCTCTTCGGCGTGGCGCGTTAGCTTCGTGGGACGAACCGCATCGTGGCCACCTTGTTCTCGATCACGTGCACGACGTGCCAGGCGAGGCTGAGCGTGCGCGATGCCTCGGCGGTGGGCAAGATTCTGGCCTGCCCGAAATGTGGCAGCATGGTGCAGATCACGCCACCCGAAGGCTGGGAACCGCCTGCAACAACGCCCGGACAACCCGCCACGAAGTTACCTAGCGCCGGCGCGGCGCTTACCAGCGCCACACCGCCGCCACAACCGATCCGGTCGCAGGGCAAACCAGAGAACCGGGACGAGCAACCCGACGCTGGAAACGCCGCGGCCAAACAGAGCAACACGGCGTTCGACCGGGCTGGTGCACCACCGGACTCGCAGCGCGACCAAAAGCGCGACGTGCCGCAGCGTTCGGCCCTGTCGGGCTCTCAGGCCCCCTCGCCCGCGCCTTCGCGCAAGGCTGCTGTGCAGAAACAAGAGACGCCGGCGCAGAAAAAAGATGAAGCGGCGACCTCGGCCGCGTGGCGATCTGAAGATAGCACCAGACCAAAGCCGTTGGGGTCGGTCGCGTCGCGCGATTCGGCTACGGCGAGTTCCGCACCACAAGACGTTTCGGAAACGGACGCTGGAGGCGAACAGGCCAGATCGTCCGCCGGGGCAGCGGCCAATGGGGAACAGCCGCTCAAAGCGCGCGGCCCTCGGACCGGTCGTGGCGAAGGCGACAGCCCTCGCGCAACGGGCGGGGATCAGGGAGACGATACCGTACTGCCGACGTCCGGGCAGCGATCGGCAAAAACAACGACCGACAGCGCCTCGTCGTCCTCATCGTCATGGGCCTTGGAAGTTCGGCCGCGCAAGACGCCTCCGCTACAGCCGGCACGAGGAAGCCGCACGGTGTCGTCCAGATCGAGCTTCGAAAACGCGATGCCGGGCAGCCCGCCGGTGCGATCAACAACGGGTGCGGATGATGTAGACCGGGCGCGGAATACAGGCAATTTGGGCGCTGCCTCTGCCATGGGCGGTGGCAGCGACGAGTTGCCTGTTTGGATGTCGACGGCCGAAGTGCGGTGGCAGCAGCGGCTGTTTGTGGTGGGCGGTGTGGTGTCGGGACTGATTATTGCGGCAGCCGTTGTCGGGCATTGGAT
>WGDQ01000386.1 GCA_015493185.1 Planctomycetaceae bacterium | reverse complement strand
GATTTGCTGCGGCGCCATCTGGGACAGACGATTTGCGTGGTGGCGCACAACGTGGTGAATCGGGCCTTGATGGGGCACCTGATGGGACTACCGCTGGTAAAGGCCCGATCGATTCCGCAAGACAACTGCGGCATCAACCTGCTGCGATGGCGCGATCGGCGGCTCAAGGTGCAAACGATCAACGCCCGGTTTCACCTGGAACCGTAAGGCATGCGGCGGATGTGGTAGCGGTGGATGCGGGAGCCGTAGATGCGGGAAACGGCCCGTGGAGCGCGGGGCGCCGTGCCTTGTGATGGCGATGGCTAGAGATGGCTATGAAGCCATGCCGGCGATGGGGCTATGGCGGCGAAGCGGGCAACCCACGACGTTCGAGGTAGGTTTGCGTGATGTCTTTGGGCCGCTGTCGGCCTGGGTCGTAGGCGAAGTAGTGATCGTCGAGCGGCACGCCGGTTTCGATGCCAAGCCACTCGATCGACGCCAGCCGCTTTGGTTGCGGGTTGACCCAAGGGAGCAGCGTGTCGGGATCGCGGAGAAAATCGACGCGGTGCAGCAGACCGTTTTGGCGGTCGATGTATACCACCACACGGTGCGGCAGGTGCTCGGGCAGTTTGCTCCAGCGGGGTTTCTCACCCTCGGAAAGGGCTTGTGCCGCTTCGGGCCAACGCGAGGCGAGGGCCTCGGGACGCCAGGTGCCACGCAGACGCCACACGGGCCGACCGTGCAAATCGGTTTGTTCGAGCGTGCTGAAGACGAACGCGCGGTCGAGACCGCGCAGATAGCCGGCCAAACCGTCGATGGCCAGTGAACTCCAGAAAAGGCTATCGGGCCCGGCGGTCGCGCGGCCGGCAACGGGATTGGTGTTTCCCGGAAGCGCTTGCCGGGCCGTCTGCGCGGTGGTGTTTTTTCCGGCGGTGTCGTTGTTTGCGGCGGCGTTGTTGCTCGGGTCCGCAGAGCCGCCCGGAGTGGCTGGCCCGTTTGTGGCGGCGTGCTCATTCGGGTCGACGTGATTGTTTGCGGCGGCCGAGGCGGCCGCTTGGGCCAGGCGCCGCACGTCGACCACTTCGAGCGAGGTGCTTTCGGCCAGTTGGCGATAGATCCAAAGCCGACTTCCGTCGCACACCTGTTGGATGCTGCCCTCGCGCGAGCCGACGCGAAATCGCATTTCGAGGCGAACCCGATGCGAGCCGGTGTTGGCTTGCAAAAGCTGGCCGGAGCCGACGAGCGTTTGTCCGAAGGCCTCGACGCGCTGCCGGATTTGCGCGGAGAGCGTGGGCTGTGTGCCGATTTGCGCAATGGCCCAGCGGACAACCTGCTGTGGCTGAGTGAAGCGCGGCCGGCCGGCCGGCGCGGCAGGCGAACGCGCTGGTGCCCCTACCGCGACGATCGGCCGGCTGGGGGCGGCTTGGGCACGTGCGGGCGTGGAACCCAGGGCATGTGTGGGGCCGCCGGGACGATCTGCGAACAGCAAGGCCGACAGGAAAAGAAGGGCAAGGCAGGCAAAAACCGCGGGTGTGAAGCTGGGAAGTCTGGTTCTCATTTTGCGGAATTGCCGGATTTGCAGAAGAAATCGGTTGTAGCAGGCCGACCAATAGACCTCAGAGACGCGCGTTGCCGGCCCCTGGAGGGCAAAGGTGGTGGGCGTTTTTGGCCGGGGTACGTGGGCGGCCGGAATCGTGTGTTTTGTGCGCGGTTCCGGGACGACTCGACGCGAGTGCGGGCATTGTACGAGCAATGCCGGCCGGTGGTCCACGGCACTTGCGCCGTGCATCGGCACCAGTGCAAACGGATTGCGGGACGGCTGCCCTCGAATGGGCCGGCGCGAAATGCGAACCCCGGTCTCCGAAAAAAACGACGATTCCAACTAAGTTCGAAAACAGATTGATATGTCCCGTTGTTTCGCTGAGGTCGATCGGCTTCGGGCGAACGTTCGAGCCTGGCTCGAACGGGGCCGTGTTCATGCAGAAGCCTAGGGGGGAACCATGAGACGCCAGTTGGCCCTTCTGCCACTTGTCGTGTTGATGATGGCGACCGGCTGCAAATTGCCGGGCCAGCAAAACTTGCCGCCCGCCGCGCAACTGTTGCATCCCGGGCCGGGCGTAGATGGTCCGGGGCCGGGGGTGTTGGCGCCGCAGAGCGTGCAGCCGCCGTTTTCGGGGCCCGTGTCGCAGATTGCGTTTGTGGGGCCTGAAGGCATGCAGATTGTTTGGGATGTGGGCGGCCCGGGGCTGTTCGACTCTGAGCCGCTGATCGCTCCGGGGCGCTACAACTTTCCGCAGGGTGCGATTTATCGGCTGAAGCTGATGGATATTCCGGGCCGACCGGGATTGGAACTGTATCCGACACTGGAGATCGCGCCGACGATGCCGCGCACCGACGCGTATCTGGCGCACAACGCCGTGCCGGTTCAGTTTACGGAAGAAGACTTCGATCAGGTGACCAGCGGCAACTTTGTGACCAAGGTGATTTACCTGCCCGATGCCGAATATCAGGAGTTGGCCATCGCGGGCGTTGAAACGTTGGTGAGCACGCGGCTCGACCCGGGTGTCGATCCGATTGTGGAGGCCGATCGGCGGGGCTCGATTCTGGCCGTTGTGCGGCTGGGCAACAAAGACCTGCAAGTGCCCGGCGCCACGCCCGCGGGCATGGCGGCCGGTGCAGGTGGCGTGATGCCGGCGGCCTACTGCCCGCCCGGTGCCGGTGGTGTGACCGGACTGCCCGGCACGACGCCCGGCGGTCCGGTGTGGGGCATGCCCTCGAGCGGCACGCCGATCGGGCTGCCCGGACCGCCGCACATTCCGTTGGGTTCGCCGGCCGGACTGAAACGACACACGATTGCCAACCATACGATTCAACATTACCCGAAGCCGGTGAAGCGGCAGAAGATCGACGTGTTGCAAACGCCGGGTTTCAGCTATCCGCGACCGGCGAAGCGGGCCTTTATTCACGAAAGCACCGTGAGTCCGCTCGGTTGGTTCCGTCAGCCGTTCGGCGACAAGATGCAGTTGATTCCCAAGGGGCACTAAGCCTTGTCGGCGGCCGTGCTGCGGTTCTCGACGCTGACCATTCGAGGTCGATCGACGAGAAGCCGATGCCCTGAGAACGGAACGTCGGCAGATCGAGGCCGACCGGCGACATCGGCAACGGTGAGGATCGGCCATGATCGGGCCCGCTCCGGTGGGCCGGCGACGATTTGAAATTGTTTGTTTTCGTGTTCCTAACGCGTGTATCCACGACAATGGTCCCCATGCTCCGCGGCTCGAATCAGGATCGAGTGCGAGTTGCCAAACGATGGGCGGCGGTGGCCGCGGCATGGCTTGCCGCGACGGTTCCGCTGCTTGCTGCACCACCAGGGGTGCATTACCGCCATCGTGGCGACATGTCTCCGGGAGCGATTGGCCATTGGCAGCTCCGGCGGGGCGGACCATTGCCGGGATATTTTCAGCCGGTTGAGATCGCGGCCCCTTCGGGGGCCATGATCTCGCTGGTAGCCGGCGGCACGTTTACCGAAAGCGAAATCAGCCCGCTGCGTGTGGCCATGCAAATTGGCGGTGTGTACCGACTGCGCGTGACCAACATTCCGTTGCACCCGGGCCGCGAAGTGTATCCGACGATCGAACTGATCGACCGCATTTATCCGCCGCGAGGATTCGAGCACCGTTTTCCGATTCCCGTGGAGCTGACACAGGAAGATTTGGAACTGGCGCTCGAGGGCAAATTTGTAACGCGTGTGATCTATCTGGAAGATCCGCAAGCGGCACTGCCGACTGAAACGCAGCCGGGCCACACGCAATGGTTCGACGCGGGACCGGGACACGATCCGCTGCAACTGGCCGACAACTTGGGCCGACCGGTGGCCATTCTGAGGATGGGTGGCCGAGTGCCGCTCAGCGGAGGAGTTGTCGATCCGCTGATGTTCCGTCAGGCCCCGCCCTGGCTGCCGATGAGCCGCGATTTGAGCCGACGATCAACGATCGTGCCCGACAGGGCGGGCCGAAGCCAACCGTAGCGGCGCGGCAAGGGCACCTGCGAACCAACCGCTCCGCCGCAGACCGCCGGGCACAAGCGGCGGGCACGAGCGACTTTTCTTCCGCCAAGCAGTTCGGGCTGGTTAGCAACCGATGCCACACCTTGAACGTGTTGATCACGAAGCGCACCGGGGGCCCGACCACAACAATGTGGTCGGCGCAATGCCGTCGTGGTGGCGGTTGCTGATCGTGGCCTTGGGAACGCTGATCCTCTGCTCCTGCCGCGCGCCGATCGACGTGCTCGAATCGCCGGGCCCGATGCTCGGCGCACCGGCCACGGCCGGCAACGAACAGCAAGCCGAAAACGTGTTGGTCGGAAACGCGCCGGTTGGACGCGCGCCGGCTGAGAACGTGTTGGTTGAGGCCGTGCCGGCTGAAACCGTGCCGGTTGAGAACGTGTCGTTTCAGAGCATGCCGGTTGGCAGTACGCCGCTCGGGAGCAACCCGGGCGAAGAGGCACATGCTGCCTGTGCCGATTGCCAAAGGCGGCCCGTTGCCGGAGCGTCGGCGGTGCCGTTGCCGCAAACGTCGGCCGGCGGTTGGCGTCCTCCGGGCATTGGCGGACCGTGGCCCGAGAACGAATATCTATGTGACGGGGGCGACTACGGCTTGCCCGCCGTGGCGCGGGGCGCGACGGAGATCGAGGGACTGGACATCGAAGATACCGTGGCACGGTACGAAAGCGACGACGGCACCGTGCAGGTGCAGCCATCGAACCGCGTTTGCGTGTACGCCCCGCGGTTCGGGGCGATTCGAAGCGTCACGTCGGTGGCCGTCAACGCACAGGTCGAGGGGTTGGAAGGCGTGCAGACGCCGACCGGCATCGTGCGGTTCGAAACGGTGGACGAGGCGCTCAGCAGCCGGCAGAACGTTCGCCTGGGGTTGAACGTGGGCACGAAGCTGGCACGGCACTACCGCATGCGGCAAGGCGACGGCCGACTGTCGGCCACGCTGGGCCCCGAAGGGTTTGCATCGGGCTTTGCCGCGTTTGAAGACCTGGCCGTGGTGCGCTACGGCAAGTTGCAGGCATCGGACAAGGCGCGGCTGGCCGCGGGCGTTGAAGCGGCAATCACCTGGACGCACGACCAGGCGGTGCAGGTGATTCTCGATAACCAGCGGGCCACCGAGTTTGCCGGAGACCAGCGGGCCTATGCAACCTACACGGTCGACGAGCCGCCGCCGCGGCCCAAGCTGCGGCTGATCAAAATGGCCTCGCGCCAGGTGGCCGAACCGGGAGAGACGGTCGACTTCACACTGCGGCTGGACAACGTGGGCAACCGGCCCCTCAACCACGTGACGGTGATCGATCATCTCACCACGCGATTGGCCTACGTCGAGGGCAGCGCACAGGCCAGCGTGGCAACTCGCTTTTCGGTCGAGCAGCAAGACGACGGCACGCTGCGGCTGCGGTGGGAAGTGGACGAAACGCTCGAACCAGGGCGTGGCGGCATCATTCGCTTCCAGTGCCGGGTCCGGTAGCCCAGCGGCTGGGCTGGCGGCGCGTGGGCGTGCGGGCACGCGGGCGCTTTAGGCGTTTTAGGCGGTTGGCGGAAACTTGGTGGTTGATCTTGACCGCGCGCACCGCCTTGGCA
>WGDQ01000385.1 GCA_015493185.1 Planctomycetaceae bacterium | reverse complement strand
CGCTTGGGAGTCGCCCTCGAAAAATTTTTTTCCGATCGAGGGCCGTTGACGCGATTCAGAAAACCGCTTAACATTTTCGGTTCGTCCTTGAAGGGGACGACTGCTTGTCGTGGCGGGTTCCGCCGTGTTGGCAAACGATCATTTTCGGGCTCAAAGCAACGTTGGGAACGGTTCGTCGTGGCTGGACAGAAGAGTGAAATCATCCGCATCCGCATGGAAGCTTACGATCATGCGGTACTCGACCAGAGTGCTGCGGAGATTGTGGACACGGCCAAACGGACCGGTTCGGTTGTTCATGGTCAATTCCCCTGCCCACGCGGATCGAGCGCTATACGGTGCTCAGCGGCCCGCACATCGACAAGAAAGCACGACAGCAGTTTGAAATCCGCACCCATAAGCGGCTCATCGACATTGTGCAATCGACCGCCAAGACGATCGAAGCACTCAATAAGCTGAGTTTGCCGGCGGGGGTGGATATCAAGATCAAGGCATCCAGCCGGTAACGGTGTGTCGGGTCGACCGTGGCGCTTGGCTGCTGCGGGTCGCTTTGGCTTGATCGAGGTGGCCGCATTGGTGAGTGTGGCGGCCTCTTTCGTTGGTCGGTGTGTGTGGGCTGCTGGTAAAGTGCGCCGCACGACCGATGTGTCGGCTGGGTCGGGCCTTCCCTTTCAATCGCGAGGCAAGCAGTTTTCATGCGTAGGATGCCGGCGAGGTAAGCTGTGGCCGCTCTGGGCGGTCCGCAGTCTCCTGGTCGGCGGATGACCACAAAAGGCGACAGAACGATGGAAGCCGGATTGCTCGGCCGCAAGGTCGGGATGACGCAATTGTTTGATGAGTCGGGCGAGGTGGTGCCGGTTACGGTGATCGAGGCCGGGCCCTGCCATGTCTTGCAGATCCGGACCGTCGAGCGAGACGGCTACGAGGCCGTGCAGTTGGGCTTTGATGATAAGGCCCGCCGGCTCGCTAGTCGCAGCGAACGTGGTCATGTCGCGCAGCTTGAAAGCAAGCGGGCGAAGCTCCGTGCCGGGGCCCCGTTGGTGCCGAAAGCCGGCTGTGAGCCGAAGCGATTCATTCGTGAGATCCGCGGGTCGGCCGACGGTGTTGAGGTCGGGCAGGAGATCCGCGTAGATATCTTCAGCGATTGCGCGGCTGTCGATGTGATCGGCACTTCCAAGGGCCGCGGTACGGCCGGCGCCATGAAGCGTCATAACTTTCGTGGCCAGCGGGCCAGTCATGGTGTGAAGAAGGTGCATCGCCACGTGGGTTCGATCGGCCAGAGCGCTTATCCGAGCCGTGTGCTCAAGGGGCATCGCATGGCTGGTCGCTACGGCAATGCGCGGACGACCATGCGAAATCTCAAGGTTGTCAAGGTCGACGCAGAAAACAATCTGTTGCTGGTTCGTGGCGCGGTGCCTGGCCCCAATGGCGGCTACGTGGTGATTCGCAAGACAAACAAGGTCGGCTAGTTGGGCGGGTTTTGGGTCATGGTAAGCCTTCCGGTATACGACAAAACGGGTAACCAGGTCGGTACGTACGAGATCGATCCGGCCGAGTTGGCTCCCCGTATCAATCGGCAGTTGTTGCACGATGCGGTGGTGATGTACCAGGCCAATCAGCGGCAGGGAACGCACAAGACGAAGTCGCGCGGCGAAGTGGCCGGCTCAACTCGCAAGCTGTATCGGCAAAAGGGCACTGGCAATGCACGCATGGGCGCGCGCCGCAGCGGTGTGCGCCGTGGTGGTGGGCACATTCATGCCCGCCGGCCTCGCGATTATTCATATCGCCTGCCGCGCAAAGCTGTGCGTCAGGCTACGCGAATGGCGCTGGCGGCCAAGTTGCGTGATGGAGAGGTTGTGCTGATCGACGACCTGTCGTTCGAGGTGCCTCGTACTAAAGAAATGGCTGCCACGCTCAAGGCGTTGGGGTTGGGCGATGTGAGCTTGTTGGTCGCCACGGCCGAATACGATCCGGCGGTGTACAAAAGCGCTCGCAATATTGCCCAGGTGTCGGTTGCTCCGGTGCGGGAGCTGAATGCGTTGTGTGTTTTGAAGCCTCGGCGGCTGCTCATGACCCGCGCTGCGTTGGATTCGGTGCGCCAGCAAGGGGCTGCGGGCGCATCGGCGCCGGCCTCGGCGGGCGAATAGCTGGAAACGGGTAAGGGAGACGAGTGATGGCCGTTCAGGTGTCCGGTTCGCCGCAAGCGAAAAAGCTGACGCTGGAGCCACATCAGGTGATTCTGCGCCCCTTGGTAACGGAAAAAGGGGTGCACCGTTCGAGTCGGTATAACCGCTATGCCTTCGAGGTGAATCGCTTGGCGACCAAGGACGACATTCGCCGGGCCGTAGAGGTTTTGTTCGACGTGAAGGTGGTGAGCGTCAATACGCAAAACCGAAAAGGCAAGCCGCGACGAACCCGCTTTCGTTATGGCTATACGAAGAATTGGAAAAAGGCGATCGTCAAGCTCGATCCGGAGCATCGCATCGATTTCTTTTGACGGTTGATTGGTTGGGTTGGTCTGCCTGTCGGTCGTGTGGTTCGCGCGGCGGCAAGGGTCGTGAACTCTGGTTGTTGTTGGGATGTTGGGAAGTTGCCTGTGGGCAGCAGTAAGCCGGTAGCTCGATAGAGAAGTGCCATTATGGGAATACGTCGCTACAAGCCGACAACGCCTGGTCGTCGCGGGGCCTCGGTTAGTGATTTTGCCGAGCTATCGCCCGGTGCCGAACCGGAAAAGCGCTTGACCTTTGGAAAGCGCCGCAAGGGTGGTCGCAACAATCAGGGGAAAATCACGGCCCGGCATCGCGGTGGCGGGCACAAGCGTCGCTACCGCTTGATCGATTTTCGTCGCAATAAAGATGGCATACCCGCCCGCGTGGCCTCGATTCAGTACGATCCGAACCGTAGTGCACGCATTGCGCTGTTGCACTACGTAGATGGTGAAAAGCGATACATCTTGGCTCCCGAGGGTTTGCAAGTGGGTGCGCAGTTGCTTAGCGGGGCCGACGCGCCGCCGGCGGTCGGCAATTGCTTGCCCCTGAAGAGCATTCCGCTGGGAACCACCGTGCACAATGTCGAGCTGCGGCCCGGGCGTGGCGGTCAGCTTTGCCGGTCGGCAGGCACTAGCGCAACCTTGGCGGCTCGCGAGGGCAGTTGGGCTCAGCTCAGTTTGCCAAGCGGCGAAATCCGTCGTGTGCCGGCCATGTGTCGGGCCACTATCGGCAGCATCGGCAATTCAGACCATATGAATATCCGCTTGGGCAAGGCCGGTCGCCGACGATGGCTGGGCCGGCGGCCACACGTGCGTGGTACGGCGATGAATCCGATCGACCATCCGCACGGCGGCGGTGAGGGGCGAACCAAAGGTGGCCGTCATCCGGTTAGCCCCACGGGCAAGCCGGCCAAAGGTGGTCCGACCCGTAAAAAGCGTAAGCCCTCGAACAAAGCCATCATTCGGCGCCGACGGTCGCGTCGCTATGGTTTGTTGAAAATTTGACGAGACTCGGGTGGCCTCGGTCGTGCCCGGACGCCGTATGTCTGTGCTCTGCTGGGGCGATCTGAGCGGTCGGTGAGTAACGCGAAGGCAAACAGGGGCAACGCGAAGACAAATAGAGGCGCAGAGAAGAAAACAACGAGAAAAGCGGCCACGGCCGCCGGGCCTGTTGGGCAGCGTGCGTGCTGTCAATGTGGCCTTTGGCCAGGTCTGAAGGGTTGGTGGGGTCGTCGATTCGCTTTGCGGACGACCGACTCCGTTGGAGAACAAGGGTTTTTAGCCACGGTCAAGCCGTCGAACTGAACGATCCATGGGAAGATCGCTGAAAAAGGGGCCGTATGTCGACCCCAAGTTGTATCTCAAGGTGGAAAAGCTGAACGCCGCCGGCGCGAAGGAACCGATCAAAACGTGGGCTCGAGCCTGCACGATCGTGCCCGAGTTTGTGGGGCATACCTTCATGGTGCACAACGGTCGCCGGCACGAGAAGGTGTTTGTCACCGAGGATATGGTCGGCCATAAGTTGGGCGAGTTTGCCCCCACGCGGACCTTCCGCGGACACGGTGGTAAAGGCAAGCGTTGAGCGCGGTCGCGCGGGATCAAGCAGGAGTCGAGAGAGTCATGGCCTACCAAGCGATTCATCGGTTCGCACGCATCAGCCCGCGAAAGGTGCGTCCGTTGGCCGACATGATCCGCGGCAAATATGCCGACGAGGCATTGGACATTTTGAAGTATCAGCCTCAGCGCGGCGCCCGCATGCTGGAAAAGGTGCTCAAAAGCGCGCTGGCAAATGCCGAAGAGCAGCGCGCCCAGGGTGTGCAAAACATGGTGGTGGTCGATGCCCGCGTCGACAACGGGCCGATGTTCAAGCGCATTCGCCCGCGTGCTCGAGGCATGGCCTACTTGATCCGCAAGCGGATGAGCCATATCCGGGTGGCCGTTGAGGACGTGGATTTGTTGTGATGTTTTTTGTGGCCTGTCCTTAGCTGCGGGCCGGTTGTCGGGCCAGTTTCCTTTTCGGTGTGGGAGTTTCGGTAGTCCGGTTCATCCGTCGTTGAGAGCACGTTTTCCGCACGGCCAGAGTGGTTGCGTAGCCCTAGCAGTCCAGACCGGCGCCCGCCGGCAAACGGCCAGAACGAGAGTCGAAAAATCATGGGTCAAAAAGTCAATCCGATCGCGTTTCGCACGGGCGTGATGACCGGCTGGAAAAGCCGCTGGTATGCGTCGAAGCAGGAGTTCGGGCCGTTGCTGGTCGAGGATCAAACGATCCGTCGCTTCGTCAAGCAGCGCTACCGAAATGCCGGTGTGGCGAAAATCGAGATCGAGCGCACGCGAGACGAGGTGAAAGTGATTCTTTTCTCTGCCCGCCCGGGTGTCATCATCGGGCCGCGCGGGCAGAAGGTCGACCAGTTGCAGGAAGACCTGCAAAACCTGGTCGGGCGGCGAATCAATATCAAAATCGAAGAGATCACGCGGCCTGAACTTCAAGCCCAGTTGGTCGCGGAAGACATCGCCGATCAATTGAGCAAACGGGCCAGCTTCCGTCGCACAATCAAGCGGGCGCTGGAGCAGAGCATGGAGGCCGGTGCCCTGGGCGTCAAAGTTCAATTGGCCGGTCGTTTGGGCGGTGCCGAAATGGCACGGCGCGAAAAACAGATCGCAGGCTCGATTCCGCTTTCGACGTTGCGAGCGAAAATCGACTACGGCTTCGCCGAGGCCAAAACGGCCCAGGGCCATATCGGCGTTCAGGTGTGGATCAACCAAGGCATGTATCAAGACGAGGAGTCGACCGATGGCGCTGATGCCGCGTCGGGTCAAGCATCGAAAAAGCCAAAGAGGTCGTATAAAAGGTAAGGCCACGCGCGGAAACCGCGTTGTCTTCGGCGATTTCGGCTTGCAAGCCACGCAGGGTGGTTGGATCAGTGCGGCTACGATCGAAGCCGGTCGTATCGCCGCGCAGCAATACCTGCGCACCGAAGGACGCCTTTACATTCGCATCTTCCCCCATAAGCCGATCACGTCGATTCCGTTGGAAACGCGGATGGGTAAGGGGAAGGGCGAGCCTGAGTACTGGGCGGCCGTTGTGAAGCCCGGCACCGTGCTGTACGAAATCGGTGGCGTTACTGAAGACGCGGCCCGCATCTGCTTTCAGCGGTTGGCTCATAAAATGCCGGTTCGCTGTCGGCTGTTGCGTCGTCGTAGCCACTAGCCACGAGGCACCAAACACCTCGAAGGCTGCTTTGACCGAATGCGTCGCGTCAAACCGGAAAAGCGGTTAGTTGCCGGTACGAAATAAGAAATAAAAAAACAGCGTGTGCCGCGCAAGCGGCGCCGCAATCGTGTGAGTCGGAAGCCATGAAAGCCAGCGAACTGCGGGAAATGGGCGACGAGCAGCTTGAGCTGACCCTCAAGGAAACGACCGAAAACCTGTTCCAACTGCGTTTGCAAGCGCAGACCGAACGGTTGGACGCACCGAGTGAGTTGCGCAAGCACCGCAGATTGATCGCACGCATTAAAACGATTTTGGGAGAACGGGCCCGCGCGGCCAGTCAGGCCGCCGGCGACGCCGCATCGGCCGAGCAGGCTGAGTCGGCCTCGTGACCGCGGCGCATGAGCTCAGGCCATGTGCTGCATTAGGTTCCGAGTGCGGTTCGCGGCCCAGATGCGATGCTGTGTTGTAGGACCAGATCCCATAATCCCATAACGAACAACATCTGTTTTTGTTTTTGAGGAAACGAGTCGATGCCCAAGCGGACCGCTGTCGGCGTTGTGACCAGCGACAAGATGCAAAAATCCCGCCGCGTGGAAATCCAGCGGCTGGTTCAGCATCCGAAGTACGGAAAATTCGTCCGTCGCAAGACGGTGTGTCATGTGCACGACGAGCAAGAACAGTCGTCGGTGGGCGACACGGTTGAGATCATCGAGTGCCGGCCCCGCTCAAAAACCAAACGCTGGGAGCTGGTTCGTGTGGTGGCCAAGAGTCAGGCGGTCGACATCGTGGCCCTGCGTGCCGAAGCGCGTGCCAAGCGGCAGGCAGACACGGAACAATCGGGCGACGGAGATAAGTAGCCACCGCGCAGAAGCGAAGCCACCGGACGTGGAGCGTGTATCGTGAAGGACCGCACCTGGCTGTGTTTCGAAACGAGATCACGGTTCAAGAACACGGTTTCGGACACGGCTGGATAGTTCGCGGCCGTTGGTTGTGTGTGGCCGTTGGGCTAGCGACGAATATTTTCAGGCAGCGTAGTTAGGTAAATGCAGCCATGATTCAGATGCAGACACGTCTTAACGTGGCCGACAACACCGGCGCGAAAGAGGTCATGTGCATCAAGGTGTTGGGCGGTACGCACCGCCGCACTGCCGGGTTGGGCGATATCGTGGTTTGCAGCGTAAAGCAAGTGCTGCCCGGTAGCGACATCAAAAAAGGATCGGTCGTGCGGGGCGTGATCGTGCGGTGCAAGCAGCCAACGCGTCGGAAGGATGGCAGCTATGTGCGGTTCGATTCGAACGCGCTGGTGCTGATCGACAACGATCGCAATCCTCGCGGAACGCGCATTTTTGGCGCCGTGGCCCGAGAGTTGCGCGACAACAACTTCATGAAGATTGTCAGCCTGGCCAGCGAGGTGGTCTGATGCATATTCGTGTAGACGACATGGTGAAGGTCCTGACCGGCGACGATCGCGACACGCAAGGGCGCGTGTTGAGAGTGCTGCCCCGCGAGAGGAAAGTGATCGTTGAGGGTGTGAATCGCGTTTACAAGCACGTTCGCCGCAGCCAACGCAACCCGCAGGGTGGTCGGCTTTCGAAGGAAATGCCAGTCGACATTTCGAATGTGATGCTCATTTGCCCCGCGTGCGGCGCTGCGGCGCGAACCGGGGCCAGATTTGCCAAAGATGGCAGCAAAGAGCGTTACTGCAAAAAGTGTGGCGCAGGCATCGGCCAAATCGCACCGCCCAAGGCGGCTGCCGGACAGAACTCGGGCTCTTGATTGGACTGAATCGGCAAATACCATGACCCCCCGACTTCGCCAACGCTATCAGGAAGAGCTTGTTCCCCAGTTGAAACAAAAGCTGGGGCGCAAGAATGAATTGTCGCTGCCGCGACTCGAAAAAATCGTCGTCAATATGGGCGTGGGTATCGCCGTTACCGAAAAGCGGCGGCTCGAACAGGCGGCCGACGCTCTGGGGCAGATCACTGGCCAGAAACCGGTGATTTGCCGTGCCAGAAAAAGCGTGTCGAACTTCCGCCTTCGCGAAGGCATGGAGATCGGCTGCAAAGTCACGCTGCGGGGCAACCGGATGTATGAGTTCCTTGATCGGCTCATCTCGTTGGTCTTGCCGCGGGTGCGCGACTTTCGCGGCTTGAACCCCAAATCGTTCGACGGCCACGGCAACTACAGTTTGGGACTCTCTGAATTGCTCGTGTTTCCGGAGTTGAATCCCGACAAATTCGATTTCAAGCAGGGAATGGATATCACCATCGTTACTTCGACCGACAGCGACGACGAAGCCCGCGAATTGTTGCGAGGCTTCGGCATGCCGTTTCGAGACATGCAGCGCCGTGGCGAACCGGTGGGCGGCGCCGCTTGAGGGTGGTCGCGAAACCGTAGGCAGGCCTTTTGTCGATCGGTTGGGGCAACCATTGAGGGCGTTTGTGCGGTATTCGGATGCATGAGTGAAACAAACGCGTGCAGCATGGTCGGTTGATGTCGGGTCGCGATCGTTTCTTTGCCGAAGCGACACGACCGACAGTCGTGAGGTTTGAACGTCTGTTTTATTTTGAGGGGGTCGCTTCCAGAGCGAACGACACCGGCTCGAAACAGGAAAGCGAATGGCTAGTAAATCGAAAATCGCCAAGGCCAACCGAACACCCAAGTTCTCGACACGTCGAGAACGCCGTTGTTCGCTGTGTGGCCGACCGAGGGCGGTATACCGAAAGTTCGGTATCTGCCGTATCTGTCTCCGAAAACTAGCGGACCAGGGCGTAATCCCGGGTTTGAAGAAAGCCAGTTGGTAGAGGACCGTTGACACGATGATGACCGATCCGATCGCCGACATGCTCACTCGCATTCGCAACGCGGTGCGCATCGAACGGCAAGAAGTGGATGTGCCAGCATCCAAGGTCAAGCGCGGCGTGGCCGAGGTGCTCAAGCGCGAAGGCTACATCTGGGACTTCGAGGAGATCGAAGCCAAGCCGGTCAATCAGTTGCGGCTGCTGCTGAAATACGGCCCCAACGGCGAGCGGGTTATCCGCACGATCCGTCGCGTGAGCAAGCCGGGGCGTCGTGTTTACAGCCGTGCCGATCGGCTGAAACCGGTGCTCAACGGATTGGGCATTTCGATTATCAGCACAAGCCGAGGGGTTATCAGCGACCGCGAAGCGCGTAACCAGAACGTCGGTGGCGAGGTGTTGTGCGAGCTTTGGTGATGGTGCCTGGCCGCATGCAGCAACGCGTCAGACGAAGGTTGCATCAGGAAGAGTGTGATTGCCGGAGGTCGACGGTTTCACTGCAAAGAGCTAAGGGGGGCCGGCGACCGAATGTGCCCGTCGTTCCCGCAAACAAGCGGCAGGTGACGCACGGCTTTGAAGCCGCGGATGTGCCCCGACAAACAGCGCAGGCAAAACGTTTCGAAAAAAGCTCTGCGACTCGTCGAGAGTAAAGAACAGCATTGAAGGACTAAAGCGACAAACGGTGAGGTGCCCGCCCTGCGGTGCCATGCAGCGTGCCGTGTGATGGCTTAAATCGGCCCCGGCGACCTGCATGTGCATAGCATCCGTCCGTCGGAGTTTTGGGTTGGGCAGCATTGGCCGGCAGGCGGGGCGATCGAAACGAGTCGAATCGCTCGTCGCGTGCGAGGCGTTTTTCGTGCAGGCAATTTTTAGGCAGATCGATCATGTCCCGCATCGGTAAACAACCGGTTCCCGTGCCCGACAAAGTG
>WGDQ01000384.1 GCA_015493185.1 Planctomycetaceae bacterium | reverse complement strand
TTCCAACGCCACTCGACGGCAGGCTTCGTATTCGGGCGCGAATCGCGGTGCTTCGTCGTCGAACCAGTAGCGTTTGCCTTCGATCGGCCCCCAGGGCGTTTCGACAACGCAGGGCTCGCGATGCTGCTTCCAGCGGTCGAGCGATTCCCGGCGGATGCCCAGAGTGCCGGTTTCGCGAAACATGATCCTGGCGATCGCCTCGGCGTCGACCTCTTGGCAAAGAACCGAAAGCACGACGCCCGGCCGATGCTTTTTCATCTGGATCGGCGTTGTGTAGACATCGAGCGCGCCGGCCTGCCAGAGCCGATCGATACAGTGGCCGATGACCTCTCCCGTGGTATCGTCGAGATTGGTTTCCAACAGCACCACGCGATCGGCCGAGAGCCCGGAGGCCACCTCGGCAGAGGTGCCCACGAACAACCGCAGCAGGTTGGCCTGTTGTTCAAGATCGCGGGTGCCGGCACCGTAGCCGATGTTTTCGATCGTCATGGCCGGTAGGGGCCCGAAGCGGTCGGCCAGTGTGGCCACGATGGCCGCGCCGGTGGGTGTGGTCAGCTCGGCCTCGACTTTCGATTCGGCCAGTGGCACGCCGGCCAGCAATTCGGCGGTGGCGGGTGCCGGAATCGCGCAGCGACCGTGCGCAATTTGCACGAAGCCGCGGCCTGTGGGCACCGGCGAGCAGACGATTTGTTCGACACCGAGCAGATCCCAACCAACCGCCGCGCCGACAATGTCGGCAATCGAATCGACGGCGCCCACTTCGTGGAAGTGAACCTTTTCAATCGTGGTGCCGTGCACCTTGGCCTCGGCCTCGGCCACGCGGCGAAACATTTGCTCGGCCAGCCCTTTCTGCCGCTCGGTCAGACGGCTGCGCTGGATCATCTCGACAATGTGGTGCAGGTGCCGGTGCGCATGCTCGGGCTCGTGTTCGACCGTGATCTTCAGGGCACGGAAACCTTTCTTCTTCACCTGCTCAGCCACCAGACGGCATGCTTTGGGTAGCCCGAGCGAGTCGATGGCCGCCTGGAGCGCGGCCAACTCCACGCCGGCATCGACCAATGCCCCAAGCGTCATGTCGCCGCTGATGCCGCTGGCACAGTCAAGGTAAGCAATCCGCACGGTCGTTCTTCTCGTAATCTTTAGTGTGCTTGATCTCAGGTTTGCCCGGGTTCGACGTTTCGGGGGTACCTGCGGCGTATTGGCTTATGGATCGACTGGATCGGCTTGGTCTGGTCCGCGCCACAGCGTCGTTTTCACTGGCAACGAAACCAACCCGTCGCAGGCAAGCCGGCGTTGCGACCCGATGGAACTTTGCCCAGGCAGTGGCTCGCGAGACAATTTACGGCACTGGCGCAGGGAACGACCACATGCACGCCGCCCGCGTCGCTGTCGTCTTCCCGTTGTCCCCCCACGGATCGGAACGCGACCGGCTATTCTAGATCGCCCGCCATGCCGGCGCAAGGGCAGTTGACTGCGAGATTGCTAACCCGACGAGCAGCCCGCTCGCGGCTCAGGGGCCATTCGATACGAACCGGGGCGTTGGGCACTCAGCAGCACACGGTGGTTGCAAGTGCCGGCTTCGATTCCGATTAGCAACGAATCTGCACCGACCGGGGACGTCTGACTTCGTGGGGTCGGACCGCTTGTTGCTCCAGTCCGATTCGACTGCGGGCCACCCCGGCAAACAGCTACCTAAAGCGCCACAACGCGCTGTTTTGAAAACGAACTACCAATCGCACCACGCTCTGCCCGAACGCACCCGAGCGGCCGGATTTCGGCGGCGTTGACCGATATTGCGTGTCTGGTTTAGAGTACGCCGCCGCTCTGAAGGACCGTGCCCAACGTTGCCGACACGTGAGTCGGGCCTGTTCGGCCTCGTGGCAACGATCTTGTTTGTCACACATCGCGACGCGCAGCGGCCGCGATGGGGTGCGGTACGCGGTCGATCATCGTACCGGTTGGAAACGAAAACGCGTTTTTTCGCTCATGCCTGCCACACTTACCCGAGCCAATGTGCGAAACGGCCGTCCGCCGTGGGGCTGTTTGCCGCCCACGATGCGCGTGCTGTACATCGCCGGCAACGGTCACCCGGCCGACTGGCTGAAAGAGGCCTTTGCCGGCGACAGTGCGGCTGAGGTGCTGCTGGAAGAGGCGCACGGGGCAACCGAGGGCATCGCCCGTTTGCGCGACGATGCCTACGACGCCGTGCTCATCTACCACGATCCCGAGCGGCTCGACGCGCTGGCACTCATCGAAGCACTGCGGGCCGGCGGCAGCGACGATGCCCTGATCGTCCTGGGCGATTTGCCCGACGAAGAGATCGAGGTGTTGTGTTTCGAGGTGGGGGCCGACGCCTATGCCTGCGCGCCGGTGGTAGCCACACGCACGCTGATCTGGCTCATTGCCCGGGCCGTTGAACGGCACCAGTTGCTTCGCGACAATCATCGCCTGGCCGAAGCCCATCAGCAGCGACTGCGGCTCGAGCAAGACGAGGCCGAACGTGCCGTTGCCGCGCAGCGGGCCGTCATTCGCGATCTGGAAATGCTCGAGCAACCCAAGCTCGCCCTGGACGACGGGGCCGCGGCCGCGGCGTCTGCATCCGACCATCCGCCGCGACTGCTGCTGCCCGAAACGCTGGTGAACCACTACCGCGAGTTGTTACGGGCCTACGTCATCATGGGGTCGGGCAATCTGGCCGACGAGCTCAAGGCGCTTGGCGAGTTGCTGGCTTCGGCCGGAATCTCGGCCCAGCAAACGCTCGAGCTTCACGTGCGGGTGCTCGAAGAGCTGCTCGATGGGCTCGGCAGTCGCAGCAGTCGGCACGTGATGACGCGTGCCGATCTGTTGGTGCTCGAGGTCATGGTGCATTTGGCCGAAGGGTATCGCCAGCGCTATCGCCAGCGGCAAACGCCACCGCGGCAGAAGCTTCTACCGGGCTTCGAAGGGCCCCTCCAGCCATGAACGATTCGGAAACCTCGCTGGCCGAGCTGCGGGCAATGGTGCGCCGCTTCGTCGACGAGCGCGACTGGCAACCTTATCACGCGCCGAAAAACGTGTGCATGGCGTTGGCCGTCGAAGCGGCCGAGTTGATGGAGCACTTCCAGTGGCTTTCCATCGAAGAAAGCCGACAGGTGGCCCGCAACGCGCAAAAACGGGCCGCCGTGGGCGAAGAGCTGGCCGACGTTTTGTGCTACTGCCTGGCCTTGGCCAACGAGTTGGATCTCGACCTGGCCAGCACGTTCGAGGCCAAAATGCGAAAGAACCGCCTCAAGTATCCCGCGCCGAATGCCTCGGACGATTGACAGCGTAGCAATGCGTCGGATGACGCGGTGCGTTTGGGCACAACCGGCCACGCCTTGGCCCACGCTGGCTTGCCAGTTCGCCTCCCGTTCAAAGTTCAAAATGCTTGCTGGCCGATTGCTACCGCAGGTTGCCCGAAGCGGCGGGTCGCGCTTGAACCGTTCATTTGATTCGAACAGTTCACCTGAGCTGCAACATGCGCTCTAGCGCGACCAGCGCATCGCGGGCCACGTCGGTGTCTACCTCGATCACGTTCACGGGCTTGCCGGTCGCCAAATGTTCGAGCGACCAGCAGAGATGGGCCAGATCGATGCGGTACATCGTGGCGCACATGCAAATGATGGGCGACAGGAAGTGAATTTCCTGTTCGGGATGCTCCTGTTTGAGCCGGTTCACCAGGTGCAATTCGGTGCCGATTGCCCAGCGCGTGCCCGGCGGTGCTGCTTGCACCTGACGCAGTATGAAGCCGGTCGACCCAACCAGATCGGCTTTGTCGACCACCTCCATCGTGCACTCGGGATGCACCAGCACGCGAATGTCGGGCACCTGTTGCCTGAGCCGGTCCACGTGCTCGGGTCGGAACATCTGGTGAACACTACAGTGACCTTGCCACAAAATAACGCGGCTGCGGCGGATCGTTTGCTCGTCGTTGCCGCCCAACTCTTCGAACGGATTCCACACCGGCATCTCGTCGAGCGGAACGCCCATGCGGCGGGCTGTGTTGCGTCCTAAGTGCTGGTCGGGAAAAAACAGCACGCGCCGCGATCGCTCGAAAGCCCAACGCAAAATCGACTCGGCATTGCTCGAGGTGCAAACAATGCCGCCGTGGCGACCGCAGAATGCCTTGAGCGAGGCGGCCGAGTTGATATACGTCACCGGCGTGATGTCTTCGGTATCGACCACCTCGGCCAACTCTTCCCAACACGTCTCGACCTGATCGATGTCGGCCATGTCGGCCATCGAGCAGCCGGCCGCCATGTCGGGCAGCACAACGGGAATGCGTTTGCCCTGACGCTGTGCGAGCCGTTCGGGTCGATTGGCCAGAATGTCGGCCGTTTCGGCCATGAAGTGTACGCCGCAAAACACGATCGCCTCGCACTGGCGGCTTTCGGCCGCCTGCTGGCTGAGCTGCAAACTGTCGCCGCGAAGATCACTGTGCGCGATCACCTCGTCTTGCTGATAGTGGTGCCCCAAAATCAACAGGCGCGATCCCATCCGGCGGCGAATCGCCTCGATGCGGGCCGAGAGTTCGTCGTTATCCAGCGAACGATAGTGTTGGATCGGACCCGGGGCGGACAAATCAGCCCTGGTTGTGGCGAGCGTATTCATGAGCGTTTGCTTTAAGTCGGCGCCGAATCTACTTCGGCGCTTCGTCTATCGAGGCTACTTTGAAACTTCGAAACGCAGAACTTCGAAACACAGTTTGAAACATAGACCGGCCGGAGCGTGGGGCAGTTGCGGCCGGGCATCGACACGTTGCCAAGAAGCGAACCATCGGCGAGGTGTGAACAATCGGCACGGCATATTGCCGCCGTGCGTGTCCCGACGCGTGACCCGACGATCAAACGGCACGACCGCATTCATGGACATCGGGGCGAGCCGCTTTCGCGAGGTCGGATCGACTTCTTTTCCTGGCTTTTTATCTCGAGCCGTCCATCACTCCGTCATTCGCCCATTCTGCACGCTGCTGCGGAACTCTTTACGTCGGCGGTTTTCTCTTTTTGTTTTTATTCCGCATCCCGCTGGCTTGCTTCTCTTCCTCTTCTTGTTGTTCCTTTTGTTAGGCTTCTTTAGCTCTTCGCTTTATCTGTGATCTGCACGCCGCACGCCCTGGCCGCGATTCGGTCTTGTGGCGAAGTGGGCGGGTGTGGGCCCGACGATCATTTTTGCGTAGCGGTCCGACGCACACAAAGTGGCCCTGCGAAAAGGGCCCACGAAAAGTATATCGGTCGGGCCGTCGGCCGACAGCCGCAGCGATGCTGAGCCGAATCGACCCCCGGGCGG
>WGDQ01000383.1 GCA_015493185.1 Planctomycetaceae bacterium | reverse complement strand
TGCTGTCTGCTTGTGTTGCCGCAATTGCACTGTTGGTTCCGCTTCGCTTCGCCAGTGCAAACGACCGCGGGCCGGTCGTCGTCGACCCGCGCCGTGCCGGTTCAGACTACCTTTATCAGGGAGAATACGTCGGCTACGTCTCCCGCGGCTATCGCCGGCAACCAGTGGGCGTTCAGGTGGTTGCCCAGGGCGATGGTGCGTTCCAAGTGGTGCGGCTCAGTGGCGGCCTGCCCGGCAGCGGCTGGGATCGGCAACGCCGAGAAACCGCGCCGGGAACGCGTCGGGGGCGTTTCGCCCGGGCCGAAGACGAGACATCTCAGGCGTTGGTTCTGCCGCGTGAAGTATGGCTTTACGATTCCCGTGGCGTCCGCCGCGGCGTGCTGCGCAAAACATTCCGGAGAAGCCCTACGCTCGGCGCGGCTCCGCCCGCAGGGGCTGAAGTGCTGTTCGACGGCACGTCGACCGAGCGCTTTCAAAAGGCCCGCATGACCGACGATGGGCTCTTGGCCGAAGGCGCCGTCACAAAACGCCCCGTACGCGACTTCTTCCTGCATGTCGAGTTTCGCACTCCCTTTATGCCCGGGGCTCGCGGCCAGGCGCGGGGTAACAGCGGCATTTACATTCAGCAGCGCTACGAGGTGCAAATCCTCGATTCGTTTGGACTCGAGGGCGTGGAAAACGAGTGCGGCGCGCTCTACAAAACACGCCGCCCCGACGTCAATATGTGCCTGCCGCCTTTGGTGTGGCAAACCTACGACATTCTTTTCCGCGCGGCGCGGTTCGATGCCGCGGGCAATAAGACCGAAAACGCGAGAATCACGGTGCGGCACAACGGCGTACTCATTCACAACAACGTCGAAATACCGAACAAAACCGGCGCCGGACGCCGCGAAGGCCCCGAACCGCGGCCGATCGTCTTCCAGAACCATCACAACCCGGTTCGCTTTCGAAACATCTGGATCGTTCATCGCGGGCCATCCGCCGATCGCCAACCGAACCGCCCCTCTTTGCAGCAGTTGACACAGCGACGCACCCCGTTGCCCGAGTACGGCCAGAGCTTCGACTTCGCTGCGTGGTCGCGCCGTGCGCCGAAACAAAACGAACAGGGCCCGCGCCGCTTCGCGCTGTTGGCCGCTGGCGCTGCCGCCGCTTCCACTGCTGCGCCAGGCCAGCAGGTTCGGTAAGCGTTGGATGTCGGCCTGCGGGTCGGTATGTGCTCCCCGGCACGCGACCGTGTTGGCGCTGATTGCGCCGCAACGGGGCAACAAACCGTCGTCTTGACGATCGTATTTCAAGGGTTCGAAACGGAGGTGCCCCGCCATGAAATCATCGTTCCCCCATCGGGCATCACGCGGCATGTGCCGTTCGACAGAGCCAAGACCACGATGCAGCTCGGTCCGCTGCGGCACGGTCCGGTATGGCAGGGTCCGATATGGCGCGATCCGTCGGGGGCGAGCAGGTGTTTTCGCCCGCCGCGTTCTCCATGGTGTTCGAAGAGAAGCCGCTTGTTTGGGCACCAGCGATTCGCGCTCCCTCAGCCGCACAATGCGCGGCGAAGCCAGTACGTCTTTGACCGCAACGGCCGGATCGCTGGGTTTGATGCAGCACGATTCATCCAGCCGTCGCCGCCCTTATGGAATGCTTGAACCAATCATGCGACTATTGATCGTCTCGTGTTGTATCGTGGCGGGCCTGCTGCCCGCGGTTTGTTGGGCTGGAGAGCAGACGCCTGCACAGAAAAAACGGCTATCGCCCGCCGAGCTGGAGTTGCGCGTGTTCGAGCAGCGTGGCATCCGTGCGAATCCTTACCGTGCCGGCCGATCGATGACCGCCAGTCGGCACGGCATCGTTGCCAGCGAGCACTATTTGGCTTCGTTGGCCGGGCTCGATATGCTTCGCAGCGGCGGTTCGGCCATGGATGCCGCCATCGCCACCGCGGCCGTACTCTCGGTTGTCGAACCGATGATGACCGGTCCTGGCGGCGATGTCTTCTTGCTCTACTACGAAGCAGCCACCGGCAAAATCTATGGTCTCAATGGCAGTGGCCGGGCGCCGCGCCACCTGACGCTCGACTATTTCCGCCAACGAGGCAAAAAAGCCATCGACGAAAACTCGTGGGAGGCGGTCACCGTGCCCGGCGCGGTCGATGCTTGGACCACGGCCCACGAGCGGTTTGGCAAAAAGCCGTTGGCCGAGGTGCTTGCTCCGGCAATCCACTACGCCGAAGAAGGGTTTCCCATCAGCGAAATCGTGCGGCTCGCTTGGGCTTCGTACGGTGAGAAACTGAGCAAGGATTACTGGGCCCGGCAAACATATCTGGTTGATGGAAAGCCGCCCAAGTTGGGCGCGGTGTTCAAAAACCCCCGGCTGGCCGCCTCATTGCGTCAAATCGCTCAGGGAGGCCGCGACGCTTTTTATGAAGGGCCCATTGCCGAAGAAATCGTTCGCTACGCGCAAAAAACCGGCGGATTCCTCACGCGCGAAGACTTCGCTGCACAGCGGTCCGAATGGGTCGAGCCAATCAGCACCAATTACCGCGGATACGATGTCTATCAGTGCCCGCCCAACGGCCAGGGCATCGGCGTGCTGATCATGCTCAACATCCTCGAGGGCTACGATCTGTCCAAGATGAAGTTCAACTCGCCGGAATACCTGCACCTGTTGATCGAAGCCAAAAAGCTGGCCTACGCCGACCTGTACCGCTACGTGGCCGATCCCCGTTTCAGTTCGGTGCCCGTGGAGCAGTTGCTTTCGAAAGAATACGCGGCTCGTCGCCGCGCGCTGATCGATCCGCATCACGCAGCGCCCGACGTGGCCCCGGGCTTGCCGGTGGGCAGCGACACCACCTACTTCACCGTGATCGACGATCAAGGCAACGCCGTCTCGTTCATCAATTCGCTCTATAGTGCTTTCGGTTCGGGCATCGTCGGCGGCAAAACCGGCATCATGCTGCACAATCGTGGCGCGCTGTTCACGCTCGAAGAAGGGCATCCCAACCAATATGCCCCGGGCAAGCGACCCTATCACACCATCATTCCGGGCATGGTGCTCAAAGACGGCAAGTTATATCTTTCCTATGGGTTGATGGGAGGCGCCATGCAGCCACAAGGCCACGTGCAGTTGCTGCTTGCGCATTTGGATCATGGCTTGCCGATTCAAGAGGCCGTCGACGTGCCGCGGTGGCGACACACCTCGGGGCTCGAAGTGCGGCTCGAACACGGAACGCCTCGCGAAACGTTCGAAGCCCTCAGCAAGCTCGGACATCGAGTCCGCCCCGCGAATTTGGCCGATTTCGGCGCGGCGCAGGTGATTCGCGTCGATCCCAAAACCGGCACCTATTTCGGCGCTTCCGATCCCCGCCGCGATGGCATGGCCCTGGGCTATTGAGAAGGTGTCTTCAAGACCGCTTCCACAGGCCCGAGTTGGTGAGCAGGCAATTCATATCAAGAGGGGCGAAGCAGGCGAAGTCCTCCTTGGACTGGCCGATGCAGACCGACACCCAGACAGTCGGCTCGCTCGCGATCGAAGCCGGAATTTCATTCTGAAGACACCTTCTCAGCCGAACGGCCC
>WGDQ01000382.1 GCA_015493185.1 Planctomycetaceae bacterium | reverse complement strand
CCAGCGCGACCACCGCAAAGCATGCTGCTCGCGAAGTAGCGCCGCTGTCACCATCGACAAGCGTTCGTGGCCGCTTTGCCGTTTACGGCCATTCACAACCGTTTCACGACGCCTGCTGTTCGCCCGCTTTCTTCTTGCCGCCGGGCGTTAGTCCGCGAAAGCCCATGTGCTCCTCGAGCACGCGACGATACTCGTCGATGAACACCTCGCGCTCGCTACAGATCAGAAACAGCTCTCCCTCGCAGGTGAAGTTGCCGTCCCACTCTATCACCTGCTCGTCGGTCCAGTCAGGATCGTACTCCAGCAGGCGCTCGTCCGACATGCGGCTGAAGTAGCTCCGCAAATTGATGTCGGTCTCGTCCATGTCCATATCGAGAGGCAGGATCTCGTAATTGATTTCTTTCTCGTTATCGTTCATCGCTCACAACTCCGCATCGAATGGGTTTTGTTTGCTGCTTTCTTCCAACCCGCCTGCCCCGCCAATCCGTTTCGCCAGCACGTCGCCAACGCCACGTGCCCCACCGCATCTTTCCGTATCTTTATCTTTCCGTTTCCTTTCGTTCACCTCGTTCACCGGCCGGGCAGTAGAAGCTTGCAATCATGGAAATCGTGGAAAAGCTCTGCGGCCTCGGCGGTCGGGGGCATCGCAAAGCAATACCCGCCCGGCAGGCAGCGGGTTTGCCACTGCGAGCCATTTTACGGTCTACCGGCGGCCGACACCAACGCGGCGCGATCGGACGACTCGCCCGACCGCCTGAAAGTTCGCAACGGAAGCCCCTGCCGCGCCAAAACAGTTTCCGGTTTAGCGGCCTACCAACCGTGGGGTGTGAGGGTAAAACCTCCAAACGCTGCCCGACCCTCAGCCTTCGGTTCGTCTCTCTGGGCAAAAACGGTTGATGCGTCAATCGGCGTGGTTTACGTTGCTAAAAGTTTGTCGCATCGCCACAGGGCCGTCGCGCATTGCTGCCCGACCCGTCAAGCTGCTTGCTCAACATTGTCCACACCGGTGACGAACGTCCACAGCGGCGGCGAACAAGGGCACGGGCGCGTCCGATCGGCGACAACCAGCGCGACGGCCGGCCATCGTTTCGATGGGCCGCGACACGACCACCGATCCAATTCGAATCAACCGCTTCGACGGCCTCAGCCTCCAAGGGAGCCTCGACAATGACATCCAACCCCACAAAGCCGGCAGCCCCCGCCGAGCGTTTCCAATCGTTTCAGGAGTTCTGGCCCTACTACGTGCGCGAGCACCGCGTGCCCATGTGCCGTTGGCTTCACTTTGTGGGCACCACGTTGGCGGTGCTCGTCATTGTGCTGTCGGTCGCCTCGGGGCGTTATGCCTGGCTGGCCACCGTGCCGGTGGTCGGATACGGTTTTGCGTGGATCGGGCATTTCTTCATCGAAAGAAACCGCCCCGCCACGTTCCAATACCCCCTCTGGTCGTTTCTTGGTGACTTGAAGATGTGGTGGCTGATGCTTTCCGGCCGCATGGAAGGCGAAGTCCGCCGCGCCGTGGCTGCCGGCCCATGAACGCTTCGGCAGTTGCCGTGTTGCCTGCTCACGGTCGAAGCGGCGCACGTTCGGGGGGCGCGATCGCCCGTTTTCGGCAACCGGGCCGCCCCGCCGTTGCTTCGCCCCGCTGTCGCTTCGCCACGCCTTGGCCCTCGGCACGCCCGTTCGGTGCGGCAGACCGCACGATGGGGCCGATCCCAATCGCGCTGCGGCCGGACAATAACCCCCGCGAAAAAAAGCCCATCGCACGTGAAGCACAGGGTGCAAGCCGCAGAACGCGAGCGGCAAGCGGTAAACGGCAAAACGTCGTGAGCAACCGTGAACAGCAGCGAATAACGATCTCATCCGCGAGCAGCAGAAAGCAGCAGAAAAAAAGAAAGATTGCGCCATGAGCACCATCATTGCAGCGGCCGCAAAGGCGATCTTCAGAGCGCACCGCACAACGCGACGCAAGAATAAAGTCGGCCCGTGCGGCCTGGGCCGCGCCGGCCATCGTCCGTGCATGGCAGTCTGGTTTGTCATGGTCGTCGTAGTCGTGCACAGTGCCCACACTCGCACGGTCTGGGCCGAAGATTCACCCCAGTCGAAGCGGACCAACCTGATTGCCATCGTGACCGACGATCAAGGGCGTTGGGCGATGGGCGCCTACGGCAACCACGAAATTCGCACGCCCCACATGGATCGCATTGCCCGCGAAGGCGCGCTGATGATGCAGGCCTTCGTGGTCACTCCGGTTTGCTCGCCCAGTCGGGCCACCTACTTCACCGGACGCTGGCCCACGGAGTTGGGCATTACCGACTGGATCGCGCCCATGGAGGCCGACGCCGGCTTGGGGCTCGATGCGCCCACCTGGCCCGAGGCCTTGCAGCAGGCCGGCTACCGCACGGCACTCATCGGGAAATGGCACCTCGGCAATCGGCCCGCGTATCATCCCACGCGACGTGGTTTTTCGCACTTCATGGGCTTTCTCGGCGGTGGCAACCGACCGATGGACCCGCTCTTGGAAGTCGGCGGCAAGACGCAGCGTCTTAAGGGACCACTGCCCGATCTCTTGACCGACGAGGCGATTCGTTTCATTCGGCAAGATCCTCAATCGCCGTTCGCCCTTTGCTTGCACTTTCGCGCGCCGCACTTGCCCTATGGCCCAGTGCCAGAACAAGACCGCAAACCCTACGAGGGACTCGATCCCACCGTTCCCCAACTGCGGGGTGCCGATGTCGAGCAGGTCAAACGTTGGACACGCGACTACTACGCCAGCATCCACTCGGTCGACCGCAACGTCGGTCGTCTGCTCGCCGTGCTCGACGAGTTGGCACTCACCGAACGCACCTTGGTCATTTTCACAAGCGATCACGGTTACAACATCGGCCACCACATGATCCACACCAAAGGCAATGGCACCTGGATCGCGGGCGGCATCGGCGGGCCCAAGCGACCCAATATGTGGGACCTCTCCATCCGCATTCCCATGGCCGTACGATGGCCGGGCGTCATTCAGCCGGGCACGAAAATCGACCACTGGATCACCAACCTCGACGTGTACCGTACCGTGCTCGGTGCCCTCGGCGTGCCCGTTCCCGAAAACGCGCAGCCACACGGGGTCGATCTCTCGCCCGTCTGGCGGGGCGAGTCGGCGCCGGCTCGCGAGGTGCTCTTCGGCCAATACGACCTGCACAACGGCGGGCTGGCCTATATGCGCATGATTCGTACGCCCAAATACAAGTTCGTGCGCCACTACAAAACGCACTTTCTCGACGAGCTCTACGACCTTCAGGCCGATCCTCAGGAGCGGCGCAACCTGATGCGCGGTCGCCGCGCGGCCGAACACCGCCAGGTGGCCGAAAAGCTCCAGCGGCAACTGGTCGAGTGGCAACGCTCGATCAACGATCCGCTGCTCGATAGCGGTCCGTACTGAAACCGACCGACCGCCGCATCGAACACCAGCGAGCCCAACTCAACAGGCCGCCGAAGCGAAGCAACGCACCAACGCGCCAACGCACCAGCGCGTCAGCAAAGCCAGCCGGCAAACGCACCCCTCGGCGCGAACCACCACGGCCCCGTTCGGCATCAACCCGAGCCAGTTCGCCCCACTGGGCCACGTCCCGACCGTGCCGGGCCGAACTCGAACCAGACCGCCCGGCCGGACCCACTGGGGGTTCAACGTCCCGTGGCCTCTGGTGCCAGTGCATGCTGCGGTGGCTCACCCTGGCCGAGCCACACCGCCAAACGCCGCATGCCCTCGTCGATCGATACCTCGGGTCGATAGCCCAGTTCGCGCTCGGCAGCGGTCAAATCAAACCAGTGGGCCGTCGACAACTGCCGGGCGACGAACCGCGTCAGCGGCGGTTCGGCATCCAAACGCAGCAGTCGGTACGCGGCTTCGAATACGCCGCCCATCACGTAGGCCACTTCCGGTGCAATGCGTCGCCGCACAGGCGGCAGACCGGCAGCCGCCAAAATGCGATCGATCAACTCAGCCATGGGCAGCGGCTCGCCGTTGCTGATGAAGTAGGCCCTGCCCGCGCAGCGATTGTCGCCGTCGGCCAGGCGGTCGAGCGCCAACAAGTGGGCATTGGCCGCGTTGTCGATGTAGGTGGAATCAACCCGCTTCTCTCCGCTGCCCACGAGCCGCAACCGTTTGCGCCGGGCTCGCTGCACAATGCGGGGCACCAGGTGCGGATCGCCCGGTCCCCAGATCAAATGCGGCCGCAGCGCCACGGTGCGCAGCGAGGCATCGTTGGCCGCCAACACGCACTGCTCGGCCAGCGCCTTGGTGCGCGAATAGGCATTCAGGTGCCTCGCCGGGTAGGGGGCCCGCTCGTCAATGCCTTCTTCGTCTCGGCCGTCGAACACCACGCTAGGGCTGCTCGTGTACACCAGCAAAGCCACGCCGGTTTGCCGCGCGGCGCGGATCACATTCTGTGTGCCCACCACATTGGCCCGATGATATGTGTCGGCCGCGCCCCACACGCCGGCCCGCGCTGCGGTGTGTACAATCGCATCGCAGCCCGCGGCGGCCCGTTCCAAGCTTGCCAGATCGGTCGACAGATCGCCCACGAACGCCTGCACGCCCAGCTCGCGGTGCCAGGCATATTGGCTCCGTTGGATGGTTCGCACGCGATCGCCCCGCGCCACCAGCCGGCGCACAATGGCCGAGCCGAGAAATCCGCCCCCGCCGGTCACTAGCACATTCACCGTAGCTGTCCTTCGGCCCAACGGGTGAGTTGCTCTCGGCCGATTTTGGCATTGTGGCGGATGTCGACCGGAAAGCGGGGATGAAACAGAAATGTGCTGATCCGCCGCGTCGGCTCGGTGGTGGCCGCAAGCTGTTCGAGATCGCGGCGAATCGCTTCGTGCTGGCTGCGTGGCACGCCGGCATACGTCTCCACACAAATCACCGGCTCGATTGTCTCGCCGCGGCGCACACCCACCAAAGCGGTTCGCAGCACCTTCGGGTGCTGATTGAAAACGGCCTCGCACACGATCGTGAAGCGGTCGCCATCGGCGCACCGCACCCGCTGGCTTTTGCGGCCGCAAAACCAGATTCGCCCGTGCGTGTCCTGGTAGCCCAGGTCGCCCATGCGGTGGAAAAAGCCCCCTTGGCCATCGGGTATTTTCGCCAGCGCCGTGGCTTCGTCTTGCTCGAAATAGCGGGCCGTAACCATTGGCCCCCGCACCGCGATCTCGCCGATTTCGCCGGGTTCGACCGGCAGCGCGTCGTTCCAACGCTCGATGGGTTCGTCCGAAATGCGGATCACTCGCACCTCGGCAGCCGAAACCGGTCGGCCGACGCAAACGCCGTGTCCCCGCGCCGTGAGGGCCGCGGTTTCTTCCAGAATGGTGCGATGGTCGATCGTGGCGATCGGCAGCGCTTCGGTGGCCCCATAGGGCGTGAGAATCACGGCATCGTCCGGCAGCATGCGGGCAACCTGCTCGAGCACGTCGGTCGGCACCGGTGCGCCGGCCGTTACCACGCGCCGCAGCGTCGGCCAGCGAGCACCGGTTTCCGCCCCCCATTGGCCCACGCGCCGCAACAGCGCGGGCGAACCGAACAGGCTGGTCACTCCGAAATTCTCGATCGGCTCGTTGATTTTCTGCGGATCGACCTGACCGGGTCGCGTGAAGTCCATGTCTGGAATGATGCTCGTCATTCCGTAGAGCGGCGCGAACAGACCGAACAGCGGAAAGGTGCTCAAATCCACGTCGCCCGCCTCCACACGGCAACCCTCGCGCAGCGCCTCGATCTGGCCATGAAAATTGGCCTGCGTATACACCACGCCCTTCGGAGCGCCGGTGCTGCCGCTGGTGAACAACACGGCCGCGAGCTGATCGGGCGCCACGTCTCGGGGCAACGTGGCCGACGACTGCCGGCCGCGCCGCTCCAATTCATCGAGCGAGATCACGCCACGCGTCCCGCTCCGGCGGCGATCGGTTACCACGCGAACGCGGATCGAATCGCGGGCCCACCCCAACAGCCGGCTGGCCCAGTGCGCCTTCGACACGCCAACCAGCGCCTCGGGCCGTGCTTGTTGCAGGCAACCGCCCATCCGCCGCAAGCCAATGCCCGGATCGACGCAAACGGCAACCACGCCCGCCTTGGACATCGCGAAGAACATGCCGAAGAAATCCAGGCTCGGCGGCATCAGCAGCGCGGCCCGCGTGCCCGGCCCAATGCCCGCGGCAATCAACCCCCGCGCCAGCACGTCGCTGTATTCGTCGAGCTGACGATAGCTCAGGTGCGTGTAAGCCACCCGACCGCGGCGATCGCGACGTTCGGGAAACACCACCGCCTTGCGGTCGGGATACACGGCGGCCATTTCCGAAAGCCGCGTGGCAATGTTTGCAATCAAACGCTCGGGCGCCGAAACACTGGAGCTGGCCATCGAAAAAAACACCTTTCCTCCGGCAAATAAATGCCCGCGGCGATCATCCGCAACCACAGACGCCGTTGCCGGGCGCTTGGCAAGCAGCTTGGTCGTCCACGTGCCGTCCGCCGCCGGCCGGTTTGCGACGAAGCGTTGATTCCTTCCGAACCGCGGTGGTCAACCTCCCGGCGGTCCGCCGGTTCGCCGCGCCGCCGATGACCCGCGGGCAGCGCCGCTTTTTCCGCAGGCCGGCACACTTTGGGCGAAGCGGCGAATCAGGCTTCGCGGCGGTTCGTCGAATCGTTCAAATCGTCGCTCAGAAAGCGGTCGATCTCGGGCACCAAGGCGTCGCGGGCGTCTTCCAATACGTAGTGACCCGCGTCGGGAAAACAGTATACCGCGGCCTGCGGAAAATGGTGCCGCCACTGATCCAGAAACGGCCGATCGAACACAAAGTCGCGCATTCCCCAGCCAATCAGCATGGGCACATGGCTGAGCCGCTCGAGCTGGTGTTCGGTTGCTTCCACCTGCTGATAGCTCGGGTGTGCCGCGTCGAGAGGAATATCTTGCACGAATCGCAGCACGGCCAGTCGGCTGTGCCAGTTGTGGTACGGTGCCAGATAGGCCCGTCGCACCTCGCGCGGCAACGGGCGCACCACGCACTGCCGCACCGCAGCGCGGCAAAACGCGTTGCCTCCGCGCACAAGCAGCGGCCCCACGATCGGTGTGCGTACCAGCCGAAGCTGCCACGGCATTTTTTTGGTTGCCGGCATGCGAAATGCCGCCGTGTTCAACACCACCATTCGCCGCACGCGGTCAGCGTGTGCGGTGGCCCATGCCGTGCCGATCATTCCACCCCAATCGTGTACCACCAGCGACACCGGGCGCGAACCCACCACCCCATCGATCAACGCGGTCAGATCCTCGACGCGTCGGGCCAGCGTGAATGGATACTCACCCGCCGCCGGCTTGTCTGAGAGCCCCATGCCGATGTGATCGGGCGCAATCGCCCGGAAACGATCGCAGAGCGCCGCGATCAGATGCCGGTAGTAGTACGACCACGTCGGATTTCCGTGTACCAGCAGCACCACGGGCCCATCGCGAGGGCCTTCGTCCACATAGTGCATTCGCCACCCGCCGGCCACCTCGAAGGTGTGCGAAGCAAACGGGTATTCGGCCATCGCTCCTCCGCCTCGCATGGCAGACCGATCGTTCGCTGCCCGGGCTGCCGCATTTGCGCCAGACGCCGCAGCCGCCGGCGCCGATCGTTTCACGTCTGTTGAAGGCATCGTCGTGGTAGCACGCTGAATAAACGAATAGAGAAAAGAAAATGACGCCCGGCGGGCAAACACGGCGTGCGATTGACGCGGGGCGACAGCGATACAACGGCCCGTGATGCAGCCGGTTCGCTTTCAGCGCACCAGCCCAACCACGCTGTGCCATGCGGGCACCGCACCGGATCGTACAAGCGGTTCGAGGGCCGGCCGCGCGATTAGAAAATCGGTGCCGTCCGCCGCGCGCGGTCGGTGCGTTCGAAACTCCCCTCGCGCTGCGCGACCTGCGGCCACGGCGGGGAACAAGGAGAACAAGTGGAACCGAGCGCCTCAGCCCCCTTCGAAGCGCAGGCACGCCGTCGCGCCTGCGCCCGATTGTACGGTCCGTGGGGCGTTGCGCCGAGCCGTCGCCAATCGCCGTGCCTTTGTGGCCCGTGCCGCTAGTCGACGTCAGAGTATTCGATCTGAATGGCGACCACTTCCTCGCGTCCTGCCATAAAGGCGTCGAGCACGCGTGGATCGAAATGCGAGCCCCGACCGTCCTCGAGAATCGCCAGGCACTTTTCCAGCGGAAACGCCGGCTTGTAGGGGCGCTTGCTGCTCAATGCGTCGAACACGTCGGCCACCGCCGTAATGCGGCCTTCCAATGGAATGTCTTCGCCCGACAAGCCGAGCGGATAGCCGCTGCCGTCCCATCGCTCGTGGTGCGTCAGGGCAATGGTCATGGCCAGCCGCAAAATGGGCGAACGGCAATCACCCATGATCTTCGCGCCCAATGCCGTGTGGTCGGCCAGCGTGCGAAACTCATCGTTCGACATGCGATCGAACACACGCTTGCCGAAGCCGCAGTGCTTTTGCATGAACTCGAATTCTTCAGGCTCCAGCTTGCCGGGTTTCAACAGAATCGCGTCGGGTATGCCGATCTTGCCCACATCGTGCAGGGGGGCCGCCTGTTGAATCAGCGCCACGTGGTCCGGGTCCAATCCCAGGTGTCGGGCAATCACACCGGCATACAGGCCCACGCGCACAATGTGATGGCCCGTTTCGTTGTCGCGATATTCGGCCGCTCGGGCCAGGCAATGGATGATCTCGAGCCGCGATTCTTCCAGCTCGATCGTTCGCCGGCGAACTTCTCGTTCCAGGTCTTTCGCGTACGAACCCAGTCGGTCTTGATACGCTTTGACGGTCAACGTGTTTTTCACGCGGGGAATCAGCTCGGTCGGGTCCACCGGCTTGCGCAAAAAGTCCGTGGCGCCCGAGTTCAGCGCCCGCGTTTTCGTCTCGCGATCTTCCGATGCGGTGAGAATGATGATCGGCAGATTGTCGTACTGATGGTCGGCACGAATCATATCCAGCACGTCGAGACCATTGAGCCGCGGCATCTCGATGTCCAGCAATAGAAGATCGGGCTTTTCGCTGGCAATCGTGGGAATCGACTGCACGGCATCGTGGCAAAGAATGAACTGCTCGTAGCCGGCCGAGGCGAGAAACTTGCGCACCACCTTGGCGTTGATCGGCTCGTCGTCCACGATCATGATCTTCATCTGCTTGACGTTCAGGTCGCTCGTTTTCGAGGGCCCGTTGGCCAATGTCGTCGAATCGTCGCGCGCCGAACACGCGCTCGCTTCGGCCGTTTGCGCAACAGCCGCATTCGACGCGGTGGAAACAGCGGCCGTAGCCGGGGTTGTCGTCGCGCCGCCGCCGGCGGCGGTCGGCGTTGTTTCTGGCAGTGCCGGCGGCACAAGGTTCGAGGCACTCGCTGGTGTTGTTGCGTCGTTCATGAGCACGCCGCTCTTTCTCTTCTCTCGTGTTTCCGTCTCTTTTCCAAAGGGCACGCGGGGCAGAAGTGTTGAAACCCTCTCGCCTCGCGGTCCTACGATGAATTCGTTGCCACCAACGGCGATTGTCATTACCAACGGCGGCACACACTCGGCCCGGTCTCCGCCGTTCTCGTTTGTTCAAACAGTTCCTTACGATGCGCCGGAGAGGCTGTTCCGGTGCGGCGCGACTTCGATTCGTCGAATCACATCTTCCAAAACGTTCAGGGCGGCAGCGACTTCATCGCTGCGTCCTTCGCGACAAAGTTGCAGCAGATCGGCCGAAGGTTTCGTCAGCGCGGCAAAACCCGCCGTGCCGCCGGCGCCTTTGAGCCAGTGGGCCAGACGCCCCAGCGTTTCCAAATCGCCCGCCTCGGCCGCGTTGCGCATCTGGTCGACCTGTTCGCTCAGTCGCTCCACAAACTCGACCACGATTTCGCAAAAGTCCGGATCATCGGCCGGCAGCGTGGAAACAATCTTCTCCGTTGTGTTGGCATCCGCCTGGCTTGGCGGTTTGCCGCCCTCCGGCGCGTTGTCGCCAGAGCCAGAGGCGTCGTTGCCGCCGGCTTCGTTTTCAAGGGGCGAGCGGCCCGAATCACTGCCGGCAGGCTCCGCCGCATCCGTAGCTGCTTCCTCTTCCGTGCAGCAGCACTTCAGCATGCGGGCAACGCTTCGCAGCAGCGTGGGGGCTTCGATCGGTTTGGTAAGGTAACCATCGCAACCGGCGGCAAGGCATTTGGCCTCGTCGCCTTTCATGGCATGTGCCGTCAACGCGATCACCGGTGTATGAACGCCTTGCTCACGCAAGCGGCGCGTTGCCGTGTAGCCGTCGACCACCGGCATCTGCATGTCCATCAAGATCAAATCGAACGATTGACCTGCTACCAGTTGCAGGCACTCCAGGCCGTTTTCGGCCAGCGTCACCCGCGCGCCCGCCCGCCGCAGCAGCAGGCTGATCAGCTTGCGGTTGGTGGCGCCATCGTCAACCAACAAGATGCGGCAGTTGGGCAACCGATACGTTTTGTTGCGCGACTCGGCGATGTCGCCCGGTTGGGGTAGTGCAGGTGGTGCTTCGCAGAAGCGAATCTGCTTTAGCGAACCGGCGTCGATCGTCAATGTGAATGTGCTGCCTGCGCCGGGCTCGCTTTCGGCTTCCAGCGAGCCCCCCATGGCCTCGGCCAGTCGGCGGCTGATTGCCAGCCCCAGTCCCGTACCGCCGAATCGCCGCGTCACGGTGTTGTCGGCCTGCACAAAGGGGTCGAAAATCGAGCCAAGCTTTTCGGGCGAAATACCAATGCCCGTGTCGGTCACGCTAACTTGCAAGCGGGCCCACTCATCGTCGGAAAGCACTTCGGCTTCGATGCGAACACGCCCTTCGCTGGTGAACTTGATCGCGTTGCCCACCACGTTGATCAGCACCTGCCGCAGCCGATCCGGATCCGTGTCAATGGTCTCGGGCACCGGTCCGCGCCAGCGGTAGTCGAGTTCCAGGCCCTTTTCTTGTGCCCGCACGCGCAGCACCGAAACCACCTCGGCAATGATCTGGTGCGGCGAGCAGGGCACCGGCTCGATTTTCAATTGCCCCGCCTCGATCTTCGATAGGTCGAGAATGTCGTTCACCAGCGTCAGCAAATGCTTGCCGCTGGCGCAAATGGTTTCCAGATAGTCGATCCGTTCGGCCGTCTTGATTTCCTGCCAGGAGCTTTTCAGAACCTCGGCGAAGCCGAGAATGCCGTTCAACGGCGTGCGGATTTCGTGGCTCATGTTGGCCAGAAACAGGCTCTTGGCCTCGTTGGCCTGTTCGGCCAAATGCTTCGCCTCGCACAGTTCCTGCGTCAGTCGTTCATTGGCGATCGCCAGCCCCATCATCTCGCCGATCGATCGCAACACGGCCAACCGCCCCTCGTCGCGCGACGGATACGGCTGGGTGTAAAGACTGTCTCTTATACACATCT
>WGDQ01000381.1 GCA_015493185.1 Planctomycetaceae bacterium | reverse complement strand
CCCTTCTTCCACCTTGCGGGCCGCACCGAAGAAGCGCTTCGGCCGCTGCAAGGCGTTGGCGTCCACACCGCCCGAGAGAATCTTGCCCGAGTGCGGACACTCCGAGTTCCACGCCCGCGCCAGGCGCGTGATCGAATCGAGAAAGATGACCACATCCACGCCGTATTCGACCATGCGTTTGGCCTTTTCGATGACCATTTCCGACACTTGAATGTGCCGCGAGGCGGGCTCGTCGAACGTGGAGCTGATCACCTCGCAGTTCTTGCCCTTCACCTGCCGCTCCATGTCTGTCACTTCTTCCGGCCGCTCGTCGATCAACAGCATGATGACGTAAGCATCCGGATAGTTGGTCAATACGGCCTTGGCCATCTTTTGCAGCAGAATGGTTTTGCCTGCCCGCGGCGGACTCACAATCAGACCCCGCTGCCCAAAGCCGATGGGCGAAATCAAATCCACCACCCGCATGCTCACTTCCTCGGGCGTGGTTTCCAGCACCAGCCGCGTGTCGGGGTGCGTGGGTGTCAGGTCGTCGAAGAAAACCTTCGTGGCCAGCAGGTTCGGGTCTTCGTAGTTGATCGCCTCGACGCGCAACAGCGCGAAATACCGCTCGTTCTCTTTGGGCGGCCGAATCTGTCCCGAAACCGTGGCGCCCGTCCGCAGCCCGAACCGCCGAATCTGACTCGGAGAAACATAGATATCATCCGGGCACGACAGATAGTGATAGTCGGGGCTGCGCAAAAAACCGAATCCGTCAGGCAGCACCTCGAGCGTGCCCTCACCGTACATCAAGCCGTTGAGCTTCACGCGCTCTTTGAGAATCTTGAAAATAAGATCCTGCTTCTTAATGCCCGTGTAGTCGGTCAGGTTCTCGCGTCGGGCTTCTTCGATAAGCTGGGGCATGCTCATCCGTTGCAACTCGGCAATGTGGATGTCGCCCTGCTTGATCTGCTCGTACCGATCGTCTGTATCGTCGCGAATCGAATCGGCCTGATCGACCAGCTCTTCGGCCAACGAGAGCGGCTCGCCCTCGCCGTTGGATGAGCCCGTGTTTTTCGGGTCGCTCTCTTTGCTGTCACGCGCCGACGAACGGCCACGGGCTTGTCGCGGGTTTCGAGTAGATGCCATGATCGACCGTTCTCCTGATGAGACGTTGTGGCAACGCGCAGAAGGCGTCGCGGTGGGATGATAGCGAAGTGTTGCAGAAAGGGTCGTTCTCCGGCACCGGCGCACCACAGCCGCATTTGGCTTACCACCAGCACGGCTATCCGACCGGCGTCGGAGCAGGGGTCAGGAGGAATCTCACTCTTTTCGGTCGAAAGCACCCGCTCGCTGCGAGCAGCTTTGCCGGCACTTTCGATCGCAACACGATGGGAACCAGTCTGCCACGATGGCTTACGGCCATTCGGCCTGAGGAGGGACACACGTCAGGGGCGGGTCAATCGAAGTGAAGATGCCAGAACCGCTCGACCTGAGCGCGAGTGTACTCCGGATCCTTACCGTTATCTATAACGAAATCGGCACGTTCGCGTTTCTTTTCCAGCGTTTCCTGAGCCTTCTCGCGAGCCGCAAAATCGTCACGCGTCCACCCCCGCGACAAGGCCCTGCTCAGCCGAACATCGCGAGGCGCGTCCACAAAAATGATATAGTCGCACAGCGCGTCCCAGCCAGCCTCGAGCATCACGGGGGCATCGAGCACCAACGCACGCACGGCCCCATTCTCGGCATGCCGGCGGGCCTGCTCCAAAATCTGCTGTCCGATACGAGGATGCGTGATCTCTTCCAAAATCCGCCGTTGTTCTCGGGCCTTCGGGTCGTCGCCAAATACGATTCGGGCCAATGCCTTGCGATCCACCGCACCGCCGGCCTCTAGCACCTCATCGCCCCACTGCCGCCGGATCGCTTCCACCACTTCCGGCTGTTGCAGCACGTCGTGTCCGGCCCGATCGGCATCGAGCGTGGCCGCGCCCAAGCGTTCCAGCTCCCGCGCCACAAAGCTTTTCCCGCTCGCCACGCCGCCCACCAGACCGATCACCGGCAGCCTTTCCGCTCCGGGCAGCCGCTGCGCCGACCGTTCTTGAGCAGGCGAACTATTGGCTGAGCCGTTCATCATCGAAATCAAACCCGCCCGGGCACCAACCAGCACATCAGCGCCGAGCCAAAATCAACCATGCCCAAAATCTTGAACCACCGCCTTCGTCCGAACGGCATCCATCCGCTCTTTCGCCCTCCCATTTCCGGCTGCAAGCGGGCAAACGAACCAAACCATTGTGTTTATGATCGCAAACCACAGGCGTACGAACCGCCGCCGAGTGAGCACATCGTGCAGCTTGCGCAATCAACCTTTGGGCAAAAGCGCATGAAAGCCAGCGCGCCGGAAGGGTGGAATTGGAAAACGCGCGGAAAGCCGTGTGCGAAGGGGTTGGCACCTATTCCGCGTCGGCCCAGGTCGGACCAGACTTCAAGTCGACTTTGAGGGGCACGTTCAAGTTCATGACCTCGGTCATTTCCGTGGTCACCAACGCAGCGAACTCGTCCAGTTGCGAGGAAGGGACTTCAAAGACCAGTTCGTCGTGAATTTGTAGCAACATTTTCGCGTCCAGCCGCTCGCGCTGCAAGCGTGCGTGAATCGCGATCATCGCTTTTTTGATCAGGTCGGCCGCAGACCCTTGAATGACGGTATTGATAGCGGTCCGTTCCGACAGATTTCGCGAGCGGCCACCGATGTTGCGAACGCCTTCGATGGCACGCCGCCGCCCCAGAATGGTTTTAACATAGCCTCTCGCACGACACTCTTCCAGTACTTTTGACAGAAATTCCTCCACTCCCGGATAGCGCGCGAAATACGTGTCGATAAACTCTGCGGCCGCCTCTTTGCTAATACCCAGGCTGTCGGCCAAACCAAACGCGCTTTGCCCATACACCACACCGAAGTTCACCGCCTTGGCCCGACGCCGCATTTCCGGCGTGACCTCATCGGGCAAAACGCCAAACACCTCGGCCGCCACGCTGCGGTGAATGTCTTCGTCTGCCGCAAACGACGCACACAGCGTTTCGTCGCCCGAAAAATGCGCCAGCACCCGCAGCTCGATCTGCGAATAGTCGGCCGCCAACAGCATCCAGTCGTCGTGACCGGGCAGAAAAGCCGACCGAATCGCGCGGCCGCTGTCGCTGCGAATCGGAATGTTCTGCAAGTTCGGCTCGCTCGAGCTCAGCCGCCCGGTCGCCGTCACCGTTTGATGAAACGAACAGTGGATTCTGCCCGTGTTCGGATTCACCAACTCCGGCAGGGCATCGACATACGTATTCTTCAACTTGGCAAACTGCCGATACTCGAGCACTTTGGCCGGTAGCGGGTGGTGGGATGCCAGCTTTTCTAGCACTTTGGCGTCTGTGCTCGCGCCGGTTTGCGTGCGTCGAATCACCGGCAGGCTCAATTCTTCGAACAAAATCTTCTGAAGCTGCTTGGGCGAGTCGACATTGAACTCGCCGCCGGCCAACTCGAAAATTTCCTCCCGCAACTGCTCCACGCGGGTGCCGAACTCCTGGCTCAACTGCCTCAGGCGCGGCACGTCGATTCGGATGCCGTTGTGCTCCATTTCGGCCAGCACGTCGACCAGCGGCAGCTCGAGCGTGCTGAACAACTCATCGAGCTGCGCCTGCTTAAGCTGCTCCGACAAAATCGGCGCCAAGCGCAGCGGCACATCGGCATCTTCCGCCGCATAGGGCGTCACTCGATCCAGCGGCACCTCGTCCATGCGTTTTTGCTTGCGTCCGGTGCCGATCAGATCGCTGATTTTGATGTTTTGATGATTCAAGTGCCGTCGGGCCAGCTCGTCCAGGCCATGGTTGCGTGCCCCGGCATCGAGCAGATAACTGGCGATCATCGTATCGAAAGCCGTGCCTCGGAGCCGGATGCCCACGCCACGCAGCACGATCATGTCGTACTTCAGGTTCTGCCCGATCTTTTCCACGCGTTCGTCTTCAAGCACCTCGGCCAGTGCCGCGTGGGTCGTTTCCGCATCGAGCACCCTTTCGCCCTCGGGAGCCGAAACGGGCAGATAATATGCCTTGCCCGGTTCCCAACAGAAACTGTATCCCACAATCTCCGCAGTGGTCGGCGAACGACTCGTTGTTTCTGTATCGACGGATATTCGACGCTGTTGCCGCAACTCGGCCAAAAACTGTTCGAACCGCTCGGGCGTGTTGATCAACTGGTAGTCGGCTTTCCACTCGGCCGCGCCCCCTCGGGCTGTCGTTGCCGCCGCGGTAGCCGCTGCCTCTGCTGTTGCGTTCGATGCCGTTGCCGTGCCCGTGCTCGCAGCCGTTGTGTTCGAGGCCGGGTCCGACGGATCGTCGGCCGCTGCGTCGTTGCCCACCGTCGACGCACTGCCGTCGGCTTCCGACATGCGTTGCGTCAGCCGCCGGAAGCCCAGTTCACGAAACAACTCGGCCGCCGCCTTCACGTTGATGTCGCGAACCCGGGCTTTCGACCAATCGAACTCGATCGGCACGTGCGTATCGAGCCGAACCAGTTCGCGGCTCATCAGCGCCTGCTCGCGCCCCTGAATCAAGTTCTCTCGCCGTTTCTTTCCCGATACCTCATCCGCCCGGTCCAAAACCTGATCCAACGAGCCGTACGTCTCGAGCAACTGCCGAGCCAGCTTCGGACCAATCAGCGGCACGCCCGGCACGTTGTCGACCGGATCACCCACAAGCGCCTGAAAATCGACCACCTGATCGGGCCGAATTCCCCAATCGGCGGCCAGTGCCTCGCGGTCGTACACCTGATCTTTGCGAACGTTGTAAAGCTTCACGTGGTCGGTAATCAGTTGCCGGCAGTCCTTGTCGCTCGTCACCACATAGACCTCGGCGCCCTGTTCTTCCGCCTGGCGCGCCAATGTGGCAATGATGTCGTCGGCCTCGTAGCCGGGCAGTTCGACAACCGGTATGCCCAGCACATCCACCACGCGACGGATGATCGCTATCTGAGGTATCAAATCCTCGGGCATCTCGGCCCGGTGCACTTTGTAGTCGGAGAAAACCTCGTGCCGAAACGTATCGCCCGGGGCATCGAACACCACCACCAGGTAGTCCGGCTTCTTTTCGTCGAGCAGATAAAACAAATCTCGCGTGAAGCCGTACACGGCGTTAACCGGTTCGCCCCGCGGGCTGGTCATCTCGGGCAGCGCATGAAATACCTGAAAGATCAGGTTGTAGGCGTCGACCAGATAAACCGTTTTGCCCTGCAACATCGAAGACGACCGTTCGCGGTCGAACGCCAGGGTTTGCTGCCGCTGCTGCCCATCGCTGCCGTCGGCCACCGAACCCGAACGGGCCTCCTCGGCGCGAGCAGCGATTGAACGGCTGGAATGTTTGTCTCGTGCAACCAACGGATCAGACCATCGACGAGTGCCCCCGGCGAAGCGAACGCTTCAACCATCAGCGCTTCAACAGCGGGCACTTCGAAGGTGAAAAAGGTGATGAAAGATGATGAAGTGAATGAAAGACAGGCGTGAAGTCTAAAGGGGAAAGGAAACGTACTTAAGAAGACGAATACCCCGCGGCCGCCGTCGCAGGCCGGTTTGCCATAGCACTAGCCCGGGGGCACCGCCGACCTCTGAATCTCTCTGCCGCACCCAGGTTATATCGCGCGGTCCACGATCCCGAGCACCAGGTACCAGGTACAGCCGGCCACATCGCCCTCTCGACCGTCGGCAAGCCGATTGCGGCACGTCCGTACCACATGTTCGCACATCCGTACATCCGCACACCGGCTGTACCGCTGTAC
>WGDQ01000380.1 GCA_015493185.1 Planctomycetaceae bacterium | reverse complement strand
CCGGTCAGCGTTTATTTTTTGTGGGCCGGTCTGCTTCCCCCCGTAAAATTATTCCCCCTTCTGCCATTTGCCAGGTTCCGCAAACCCAGGGCCTTTGGCTCCTTCATTAAACTATAGCGCGGCACAATGGAAACCCTCGAACGCATTTGGGAAAGCATCGGGCTCGTGGCCGGCGGTATCAGCCGCGGTATCGAGCGCGGGCTGACGTCCATCTTCGGGTCGTCTAACGCCAGATACATCAAGAAGTTACAACCCAAGGTCGATGCCATCAATGCCTTGGAGCCCAAGTATCAGGCGCTTTCCGACGCCGAACTAAAACAACAAACCGCCGAGTTCAAGCGGCGCCTTCGGGCCGGCGAAACGCTTGACGATCTGTTGATCGAGGCCTTTGCAGTTTGTCGCGAGGCCGGCCGTCGTTTTCTGGGAATGCGCCACTACGACGTGCAGCTATTGGGCGGCATGGTACTGCACTCGGGGGCCATTGCCGAAATGGTGACCGGCGAAGGCAAGACGCTTGTAGCCACCCTGCCGGCCTACCTGAACGCGCTGGAAGGTAAGGGCGTGCATGTCATCACGGTCAACGACTATCTGGCCCGGCGTGACATGGAATGGATGGCTCCGCTGTATATGGGCCTGGGGCTTACGGTGGGGGCCATCCAATCAGGCATGGACTCAGGCGAGCGGCAGAAGATTTACGATTGCGACATTACTTACGGAACCAACAACGAGTTCGGCTTCGACTATCTGCGCGACAACATGCGGCCGGCCGCCCGTGGCGACGATCGCTACCCGAAGCACCTGCAACAGGCCCAGGGACCGCTGCACTACGCCATCATCGACGAAGTCGACAACATTCTCATCGACGAGGCACGAACGCCGCTGATCATTTCGGGTCCAGCGCACGACGACATCACCAAATATCAGCGGGCCGATCGCATCGCCCGAAAGTTGAAGAAGGACGTCCACTTCGAGGTCAAGGAGAAAGAGCACACGGTCCATCTCACCGAAGAAGGCGTTCGCGAGGCGGAGCGTCTGGCGGGGGTGGAAAGCTTCTACACGGCCGGCAATATGGAATGGCCGCATCTGATCGACAACGCCCTCAAAGCCCATCATCTCTACAAGCGCGACGTGAACTACGTGGTGCAGGGCGGCGAGGTAATTATCGTCGACGAGTTCACGGGCCGACTCATGCCGGGCCGCAACTGGAGCGACGGGTTGCACCAAGCTGTCGAGGCCAAGGAAGGCGTCCGCATCAAAGAAGAAAACCAAACGCTGGCCACGATTACGCTGCAAAACTTTTTCAAGCTTTACGACAAGCTCGCGGGTATGACCGGCACGGCCATGACCGAGGCGGCCGAGTTCTGGAAAATCTACAAGCTCGACGTCATCGCCATTCCGACGAATCGGCCTTTGCAGCGCATCAGCTATCCCGATGTCGTCTTCCGCACAGAACGCGAAAAATACAATGCCATCGTCGAGGAAATCGAACGCATTCACAAATGGGATGTGCTCACGCTCACTGATGGCAGCGAAAAGCTCGGCCGCATTTTGAAGGAAACCGACGAGGCGATCGAGTACCAGGAAAAAGGGTCGAAACAAAAACAAACGATCCCACGCAGCAAGATACGCAGCATTCATCGGCACGGCCGGCCCATTCTCGTGGGCACCGTGTCGATCGAAAAAAGCGAACGGCTTTCGGCACTGCTCGATCGGCGGGGCATCAAGCACCAGGTGCTCAACGCCAAGTATCACCAGCGCGAGGCCGAAATCGTGGCCCAGGCGGGTCGAAAAGGCGCGGTGACCATTGCCACCAACATGGCCGGTCGCGGTACCGACATCATTCTTGGTGGTAATCCTGAAACGATGGCCTGGGCCCAATTGCAAGACAAATACCCCACACGGCTCGACGTGCCGCCCGAGGAATGGGACGCCCTGGTCAACGAGATCGAGCAACGAGAGAACATGAAGGCCGAGGGGCGCGAGGTTGCCAAACTTGGCGGGCTGCACATC
>WGDQ01000379.1 GCA_015493185.1 Planctomycetaceae bacterium | reverse complement strand
GCCTCGGGCAGCGCGCGAAGAATGGCCGGCACGAGCCCCTCGTCGATATTGTAAAGCCGATCGGGCAACAGGCAGACGGGAATGGCCGCCTCAGGCGGGATGTCGAGGTCGTTGGCCACGGCGTCGAGCGCAGCGACGATGTTGCGGGCTTTGGCGTCGGTCGGGTTGCGCAGATCGTATGGTGGGTTCCACTGGTTGATGGGCCGCAGAAGGTCGATGTGCGTGACCACCAACAGCAGCGGCGGCATGCTGCGATCGGGATGGCTTTGGAATAGCTGGCGGAGACGGTCGACCAGTTGGCGATCGGCCGCGCGGGCTGCCGAAACGGCTGAAACCACAAGCAGCACCAGGTCGCTGTTCAATATTTCACGCTCGAGCCGGTCGACGGCGGCGGCTTCGGGATCGTCGTAGCCGGCCGTGTCGAGGATGATGGCTTGCCGGGCGCCTTCGATTTCGATGGCCAGCGGCTGCACGTTGCGGGTGCGTGGCAACACATCGGTAGCCGAGCGGACTTCGCCGAAAAGGGCATTGATGAGGCTCGACTTGCCGGCCTTCACCTGTCCGAGCACCAGAATTCGCAACGGCTCACCCGCTTCTGCCTCGTGATGGGCCTTGGCGGCGGCCAAATCGCGGGCCGAGCGGGCCGAAACGTAGCGATCGAACGCTTCGTCGTCAGTGATAAGGTGCCCGCTATAGAGTTGGATGGCGTAATAGCCGACCTTTTCGACATAGTAGCCGACGGCCCACCGCACGCTTTCTTCGAGCGTGGTGCTTTGGTACTTCGAGGCCATGGCGTCGACCACTTCGCGCGGTATGGCGGCCAGCGGATTCACACCGAAGCGCAGCACGCGATAGGCGGTGTAGAGCCGACGCGTCCAAGCGCCTAGTTGGGGCAGACGCAGCAGGTCGTTGAGCGTGAGCACGTGCGAGAGAGGCAAACTGCGTTCGATTTGAAGACGAAGGTCGCGGGCAGCCAGCTCGATGATGGCCAACACGTGCGGCACCGGAACCTCGAGCGCGGCGTTGCGGCGCTGCGGATGATACTCGGCGGCAACGGCCTCGAGCACTTCGCGCAACAGTCGCAGCAGCCGAGCGGCCCAGGCCTCGACATCGTCGAGCACGACCGGTTCGGCCTTGGCCCGAGCGGCGATTTGTTCGACACGGCGCCACGCCACCTGCCCGACGGGCGACCATTGAGGATTGGGCTCGACCCGGGCGCGGATGGGCTCGAGGCTTTTAGCCCGAAGCCAACCGGCCACGCCCAAAGCGCCGAGCGTGACCACCGCGGTGGCGGCGATCCAATACCAGAGGGCGTGCCGCTCGTAGAGCCAAACGGTGCCGGCCAAAAAAACGAAGCCATAAGGAAGCACCAAGAACACGACGATCAGCAGCCACCAGGTTTTGAGGTGTTTCATGGCTTCGTCGCCGAGTTGGGATTTGGGTCGAGCGAAATCGTCGGAGCGCGGTTCGTATTTTTTCTGCGGGGCGCCGGGAAAATCAGACGTTAGAAACGGTCGGCCACGTCGGCCCGTGCTCTCGTGCGCGGCATGCTATGCGCAGCGGCGCGGGAGTGGCCCCGATGGCCGATCGGTTTATTTTGAACCAGCGGACAAAGCCTCTAATTCTTGCGGAAAAAAACCGCTTGTCTCGGCTGCTCAGGACGCGTTCCGTTCGCTGCTTCTTTAAATGTCTTGAATGTCTGAGTGTCTTGAATGTTTGAATGTTTCCCACATGTCAATGCGGCGCGGTGCGCCGGGCCAATGCGTGTTCGAGATAGCGTCGCATTTTGCGCCGGCCTTGTTCGAACTGCGCATCGTACATCGACCGCAGGCTTGCCGCATCGGGCAGGTAGCCCTGTTGGACCGATTCGAAGTATTTCACGTACATTTGTCCCAAGGCATAGGTGGTGGCCGCGGCATACGTGGCGGCCACGGCCGCGCCCCAACCGGGCACGAGCTTCAGCAGTTCGCGACCGCCCAGTCGGGCAAGGTAGCCCGCTCCCAGGCTGCCGCTGATTTCGGCGATGCGTTGGGCGCTGAGCGACTCGCCGTAGATCGAGGCGATCGAATGGCACAGCTTGCCCTGAATGCCGAGGATCAAGGGCACATCGATCATGGGAACCGGCAGCGCAGCCACCGCGCCGGCCGCCAGCGCATAGGAAAGAATGTGCCGCTCAGCAAGCTGACGATAGGTACTACGAAGCGCCTCGCCCGTGGCGGCGTCGCGCAACATGGCTCGCAGGCCCCAGGGCAGTACCGATTCGATCGCATCCCAGAGCGCGTCGATACCATAGAAGGGGTCGGCGAAGCCGTCTTCGGGCAATGTGAAGTCGATCGGCACGAAGCGAACGTTTTGACCGCGGAACCAATCACGCTGATGCGCGAGCGACCGGGCCAAATCGCTGGGCACCGAGGGGGGAAACGGGTAAACGCCGAACGGATAGGGTGTGGGATGTTCGCGACCCGGGTAGGCCTCGTGCAAGCAGGTTTGGGCCACGATGACGGGCCAATCGCTGTGGGTGCGTAGGATCTCGCGAAGCGGTTGAAGCACGGCCGATTGGGCATGGTCGAGCGCCTTGACGACCACGATCAGCACATGCGCCCGCCGGGAAAAGACTTCGATATCTTCGCTGGGGTCGTAGTCCACTTCGCCCAAACCGCGGGTGTCGAGGAATTCGAGCAGCGGCTCGTCGGCATCGGGAAACGGATACACCTGGGCCGTGCGGGTACAAGGGCGAAAGCCATTGCCGATTTCGGCCTGACTGCTGCCGGTGAGCGCGCGGATGATCGAGGTCTTGCCCGACTGCGCTTTTCCAAACAACCAGACCACCGGCGGGGGAAGCGTGGCCCGAGCTTCGCGCAGCCGCTCGTCAAGAGTTTGCTGGTCGATTTGCGGTGCTACCAACTGGCTGAACCAGCGGCGCCAGCGACCTCGCGAGACATCGTGTTTCGAATGGGTTGACGAGTCGGACATTTGACAACGGGGCAAAGGGATCGTTGGTACACGCGCGGCCGGCGACGAGTGGGAATGGGAGGGTGTGGTTCGCGGACGAATATCAGTAGCGGGCAAGTCGGCCTTGCCTGCCGGAAAAAAATCACTTCGGTTGCGAGCAATCAAAAAAAGCGAGTCGCCGGCTCCGGGGCGGCCTCGGGGCTCGACGTAAACGTACGTAATGGTCTCGCATGCGGCTGCAATTGTGCTTCGGGCATGTCCGGACATGCCGGACACAATTTGCGACCGGCCTCGCCCAAGGGGCCCGGTTTGTTTGCCGCAGGTTGGCCATGCGGTTCACCCACAGGTTGGCAGTTTCGTGGGCGTGATCCTGTTATGGGTGTCATCGGCCGCAGGGCCGGGCAAACATGGCCGCAAATGCGGTACCCCGGCGACGCCGAGTTCGTG
>WGDQ01000378.1 GCA_015493185.1 Planctomycetaceae bacterium | reverse complement strand
GTGAAGTGGGGGCCGGAACGATCTCACGGCTTCGTGCTGCGTTGACGACTTGATTGCGCCGGCCGGACGCCGTATCGCGTGGTTGCGATTTGTTCGGTGCCGCTGGCTTGTTTGTGCTGACGGAACCAACCGCCCGTGGGCTCCGGTAACGGAGCGGCCGGGTTTCACCGCGAATGTTGGGTTGCCATGGCTGGCTTCAAAACACACATCTCGACCAGCGGCCTGTTGGGCGTGGGCTACGGCGCGGTGGGATATGCGCAGCTTCACCTGCCGCTGCCCACGTGCGTGTTGGCGGGCGGGTTGTGCGCGGTTTCGGGCATGCTGCCCGACTTGGATAGCGACTCGGGCGTGCCGCTGCGAGAGAGCCTGGCGTTTGCCTCGGCGGTGGTGCCGATGCTGGCCGTCGAACGCCTGAAGCAGGCCGGACTGGCACCAGAAAGCATTGTGCTGGCCGGGGCACTGATTTACTTGCTGATTCGTTTCGTGGCGGGCGAGTTGCTACGGCGCTATACGGTGCATCGTGGCATGTTCCACAGCATTCCGGCCATGTTGATCTTTGCCGAGTTCACGTTTTTGATCTGCGGCGACCATGATTTGCGGCTGCGGATCTACAAGTCGGCGGGCGTGGCGTTGGGCTTTTTCTCGCACCTGCTGCTCGACGAACTTTACAGCATCGAGTGGCGGCGGGGCCGGCTACGGCTGAAAAAATCGTTTGGCACCGCCTTGAAGCTGTGGGGTAAAAGCCCTTGGGCCAACTTCACCACGTACTTGAAGCTCGCCTTTCTCACGCTGCTGATTCTGAACGACCCCACTTGGGCACACATGCTCGATCCGGATGGCAAGTACTCGATGCCGGCCGATCGCGTGGCCCACGAGCAACCGGCCGACGTGCAGCCGGTAGAGCGGAAGTAGTGCTCCTCGCGCGTCGCGCGTGGGGCTGCGCGCGCCGCGTGGCGATTATGCGGCGCCGTGTCGCCTTGCGTGGGTCGTTTGTCATGTGAGGTGCGCCGTGATGCTTGCGCGGCGGAGCGCGGGCCGGTTTGCCGGGTGTTTGTTCGCGTGCCGTTTCCCGCTCTGCTTGTTGTTCGGCCAGACCGCGTGCTTGCGCGCCGTACTGCGTGCTGAGTGGAACGGACCGTGGGCCGGCGCGATGTTTCGCCCTGTGTGGCAACGATGCTGGCAGAACAACGTAGCCGGTGAAGCGATGCTACCGCCGAGGCGGCGTTGGTGAGACGCCGCGGGTGAGTTGCGGGTGAATCGCTGCTGAAGAGTGTGCGGCCAGCGGGATCAGGCCGATGGTCGCGGGCTTTCGATCAGCAGTGTGACAGGACCGTCGTTGGTGAGACGCACCTGCATGTGGGTGCGAAAGCGACCAGTGGCAACTTCGATGCCCGTGGCGGCCACCTTTTCGACGAAGGCGCCGTAGAGACGCTCGGCCACATCGGGCGGCGCGGCATCGACAAAGCTGGGGCGGCGTCCTTTGCGGCAATCGCCCAGCAGCGTGAACTGGCTTACGACGAGCATTGCCCCGCCGACGTCGATCAAAGAACGATTCATCCGACCCGCTTCGTCGTCGAAGATGCGCAGGCCGGCGATCTTGTCGGCCAGATAGTGCGCGTCTTGTTCGCGGTCGCCTTGGGCAACGCCCAGCAACACGACCAGACCGTGGCCGATGTTGCCGACGATCTGATTGTCGACCGTGACCGAGGCTTCCGAGACACGTTGAACACAGGCTCGCATGGGGAAAAACTCGCACGGGCGGCTCGATCGCAGCCTGATAGCAAACCACGAAAAAGCACGAAAGAGAAACAAAGAGCAAGTCGGCGCCGGCTGTCAGGGCTGCGTTTTATTTTCATTTGCCGCGTTTGAGAAGGGGTGGCTCTTGGGCGGCAAGTGGTATGTCTCGGCTTCGGGCTCCAAGTCAGTCGAGACCGCGCTCGTCGCGGATGCGGCGAACTTGGGCCACGATTTGCTCGATGACCTGATGGTTGGCCTCGATGTTGGCACGCTGCCGGACGAACGAAAAGCCGATGAAGGCCAGGCCCGCCAGAGCCCCCAACAGATGCCACTGCGGCCAGGTGATGCCGGCCAAAGGCTCGAGCTGCAACGAAGCGGCCGGGTCGGCGGCACCGCCCAGGGCAACCACCCCCACCATGACCAACATGCTGGCCACGGCCAGAGGAAACGTGCGCCGCTTGAGTTGCTGACTGCGGCGGGCCAACTCGGGAGCGAGCGAATAGGTTTCGACCACCTCACGACACCAACGGCTGGTGCCCACGAAATACGTAACGGCGATCGAGTTGACCAGCACGACCACCAGCGCCGTGGCGACGCCTGAGAGCCGATGCACGGTGGCCCAACGCTGCGCGGTGAGGTTTTCGGCGCTGTTGATGTCGCCAAGACTCATTCCCAGAACAAGCGTGGCCGCCATGAGCGCGGTAGCAAACATGGCCAGAACGGTGAAGATACGTGACACGGCGGGACAACCTGTCGCAATGAACCTTGTTGAATGGATGGGGTCGTGATGGAATCGCGGGAACGTCGAGTCGCTGCTGGCTGGGCCGCTGTTGGTGAGTCGATGTGCCGTTGCGCTGCCGGTTGACCGGCGACCGCTTTGCGAAGGCGCCTTCAAAATCCAACTCGGGCCTGAAAGCGATTCTGAAGGTACCTTCTGAAAGAGAAAGAGAACACGGGACCGCGAAGCAGGAGGCTGTGCGGCGGTGCCTGTTGTGGTCTTCTGCGTGTCTGCTTCTTCCGTTTCTGTGTGTTCTGTATGCCTGCGTGTCTGTTCGGTACGCCTTGTATGTGTCGGAATCGGAAAAACGGGTCGTCGACGCGGGAAGTGAGCGTCGCATACCGCAAACGAGGTGCGGCAGCGTTTGGCTGACGGGCCTGTCTCTTATACACATCTG
>WGDQ01000377.1 GCA_015493185.1 Planctomycetaceae bacterium | reverse complement strand
GGTTTTGACCGCACATAGACCGAACAAGCGTTCGTAAAGGCTTGCCTAGACCAGATTCTCCAGCACCTGATCGATATCGTCCATTCCGGCATGACGGACGTTCATCTTATCTCGACCGTCGATGCCGATGCCGATATCGATGGCGTGGCGGATGAACGGGTTTTCCCAGACAGAATATCGCTGCAAGCGACGCTCTGTGCCGTAACGCTTCAGCACGGCAACTCCCGTCGCATCCGCAGCAACTCGGTCGCGGCTAGCCACGCAAAGCTTCGGATCAACCGTATCGCCTTGCGATGGTCCGCCGAAAACGAAGCTACGCGTACCGTCCAAAATGTTCAGCGCTGGCCTAATGCCCAGGTTCAACTCCGAAATGCGGTTCACGAACGGTCGCACTTCCTTGACCTCTTCTTCATGAGCCGCACGCCCGCGTCGGCGGCGTCTGCCAGGGGCTTTCTGGTTGAAAAGGTCGTTGCTTCCGTGAAACGCCCCATGAAATTCGCGCCGCGTACGATGATGACTCATGCCGACGAAGGCTTTCATCGACATGGTGAACCACGCCTGGAAATGTGTTTTGATTACCGGCACGTTAACGACGTGATCGACGGCGAACAACAGCTCGGCCAATTCGTAGCCATTCGGCCAGTGCTTGGCCAGCCTCGGCTTGATTTTTCGCCAGTGGGGCGTGTCGCGGGGTAAGCCTAGTTCTTCGAACTGTTGGGCAGCGTCCTCCAAGCCACACGCTACCACGGGCGCGTTGAATTCGCTTTTGGCTTGTTCCACCGCATCGAGATGCCCAACGCGTTTCATCACATAAAGCGTGGTGGGATTGGTCAGCGCCTTTTCAGGGTCTTGCACGAACAGCGGCGAGAAGCAGCGATCGGCTACGATGATCTTTCGAGGCCCACGTTCGGCTACCAGTTTGATCACCGCATACAATACTTCGGGGCTGGTCGTGGTAGGATTGTGTGCTGCGCCGGTGCAGTTGGGTTTGATCAGTACGCTTTGGCCTTCTTTGATAAAGTCCATTCCGCCCGACAGCTCCACCGCCTTGCGAACCGCTTCTTCCATGTTCGATCCACGGGCAATACCGACATCGACTTTCTCAGCAGCACCGTCGGTTTCGCCTCTTGCCATGCGTGGAAGAACGAGCCGGCTTGCAACTCCCGCCCCCAACGTGGCCACGCTGCCCGTGCGAAGAAACTGCCGACGACTAAAACCGTGCTGACCGTGTCCCATGAGAGACCTCGCAGATAAGACGTAAAACAGGAAATGAACCGTTGGGCCGAAAAGAGAACCAACAAAAGAGGGCAGGGCGTTCGCACCGCAGTGCGAACGATGCCGCGCAGGTGATCGTCGGAGAACTGGAACAAGAAGAGCGCTGTGCGGCTACCGCCGCGATGGGCGCCATGCACTTCTGATCGCCAACGATCAACGGCGCCCTCTAACATAGCGGTACTGGGCCGCACAGGTCAAAGTTTCACTGGGCGTTTTTCAACCACGCCTCAAGCTCCTGGCGCAGCGCCTCGACCTGCTGGTTCAACTGGTCGGCCTTCTTTTGGGGGAGCTTATGCAGGCCGTGCATAACTTGCATGGTCGCGTGCCGCAGCCGGTCGACCCGATCACGAAATTCGGGCGGCACCGGGTCTTCTTCCTGCAATCGTTTTTCGCGAACGGCGATCATTGTAACCCAGTACTTGTCATTCTGGTCCACTACGCTGGCAATGGCCGGATGCTCTTCGTCCAGCTTCTCGTGGCAATCGAGGCAAACGTCTTTCAGCCGGAAGTCGGGCGGTGGATTGCCCACGTCGTGGTTGCCGTGGCAGTCGATGCACATGGGGTAGTCGGTATTGATCCGTTTGGAAAAATCCCAAGCGTGAGGACCAGAAGCCAACAAGGCGTGTTCTTCTTCATGGCACTCGGCGCAGTTGCGCAAGTGGGCGCTTAGTTTCGTGCCGATAAATCCCACCGACTCGTCATGGGCCAAGGCATCGTTGTCCGTGTTGCCGCCGTGGCAATCGTTGCACGACATATGGTTCAAATCGTGTACGCTATGCGCAAAGTCGCGAACAGCCAACGTGAGCTCGCGGCCGGCATTCAGGTGGCAGCGGACGCAATTCGTCTTTTCCAGCGGAAGCGGCAACCGCTTGGGCCATCCTTTAGGGGGTTTCACTTCGTCCGTGTTCTTTGCTGAAGCCGCAGTCGATTCGGCAGCCACCTCGCCTTGTTTTTTGGTGGGGCTGCTTCCAACGCTGTCCGACGATCGGGGCTCCTCGGCCCGCAGCGTGAGCGTTGCGAGGCCAACCATTGCCAGCACCACCATCCACCCGACAACTGCGCGGTTGCTGCCGCCCGCCAGCCGCCCAGAACCTCCCGGCCGTATCACGCCTGCGATTCGCAATGATGCAAATACCGCAGCGGCCAGCGCAATCAGCGTCCACAACCACGTCATCGTGCCACCTCTGTGCTGTCTCTTTCGATGTTGTTTTTCCGACGACTGGCGGCGCCGACCGCATAGGGAAAAGAACGAGAGAAGAAAAGCCGCGACGCAGATGTCCAGCCCAACGAGAAGCCAGAAGCCAGGCAAACGCGCATCGCTCGTGGTTCCATCCCGGGCGAACTGCGTATTGGATAATACCTCGAACGCCGATCCGCAGTTTCCCGCATTTTCAGACGAGAACCGTTCGTATGCGACAGACGCAAGGGACAATTCCCCCCCTGGCATCGTCTGCCAGTGCCGTGCCACGACACCACGCGATCAGAGGTCCAGCCTAGTGACGGCCCGGTGGGCGGTCAAGTTTTCCGCAAAGCGTCGTATGCTTGACCCGACGAATCGAGCCACTTAGAGTCAACGGTCGAGTACGTCGCCCGATGGGTGGCTCAGGCGTTGGCCGCGGGGCACGCAACAGAGACAGACAGACCGGCTCGCGCAATCCGACGAGTCGGACCGATGCGCGAGAACACGAACGCCTCTCCCTTCTATTGTGAAACGCTCGTCAGAAACACATCTCGGGAAGCAGACAACCATGAAATCATTTCCATTATTCTGCCGCTGGGCGCGATCGGGCATGCTACTGTGCCTGGTGTATACGCTGGCTGTTTTACCAGGAGGCACTCTCACGATGGCCGACGATGCCTTGGATGCAGCAACAGAAGGGTTCGCCGATTCCGATGGTGTGAAAATCCACTACGTGACATTGGGCGAGGGACCGCTTGTGGTAATGATCCACGGCTTCCCCGATTTCTGGTACACGTGGCGAGCCCAAATGCCCGAGCTGGCCAAGCACTATCAGGTCGTGGCCATCGACACGCGGGGCTACAACAAAAGCGACAAGCCCAAGGGTGTTGAAAACTACGCCATGCCGAAGCTCGTCGGCGACGTCGCGGCCGTGATTCGCCACCTAGGGCGCGAACGGGCCGTGATTGTCGGGCATGATTGGGGCGGGGCCATCTCGTGGGCCTTCGCCATGCAGCAGCCGCAGATGACCGAGCGTTTGATCATTCTCAATCTTCCTCATCCGGCCGGCATGATGCGCGAACTGGCCACGAACCCGCAACAAAAACAAAACGCCGAGTACGCCCGCATCTTTCAAAAGGAAGGGCCACCGGCGATGCTCATGATCGAGGCCTTCTCCGCGTTGGGCGGCAAAAACTCGCCGCTCGCGGCATTCAAACCACAAACGCCCGAAGCAGCGGCCAAAATGGCCCCCATGCTGCTGGCGTTTTGGGTCCGCGACCCCGAAGCCCGTAAACGCTATGTCGAGGCATTCCAGCGATCGGACCTGGAAGCCATGCTGAACTACTACAAGGCCAACTATCCACGTCCGCCCTACGAAGTGCCTTCCGGGGCGTCGCTGCCGAAAGTGAAATGTCCGGTGCTGATGTTTCATGGCCTGAAAGATCAGGCCCTGCTGCCCGGCGGCTTGAACAACACCTGGGACTACATCGACAACGAGCTGACGCTGATCACCATTCCCGAAGCGAACCATTTCGTGCAGCAAGACGCGGCCGATCTGGTCACGCAGCGGATGGCTGCCTGGCTACGGCTCACCGAAACGTCGGCCCGCAGCGGCGCAACAGAGTAGTGCGCAGTTCTGCCACAGGCACACAATGGCTCTCAGGTCTCCACAAAACATCTTCCAGCGAACCGTTCGGACCTTGCAAAATAGCCCAGCCGTCTACCTCATTATTTCGTTCGTCAAAGGAGATCTTCCCGTGAAGCGTTTTTCACCAGCGGCCGTTTGTGCTTTCATCGTGGCCACGGTCTTCGTTGCGGTTTCGGCTCGGGCCGGGGCCGACGAGGCTCCCTACCAGCAGCAGAAGAATATCGTTTACGGCGAAACCGACGGCGTCGGACTCGTCATGGATGTGTTTGTGCCCACAGCGAAAAAGAACGGTCTGGCGGTTGTCGACGTGGCCAGCGGCGGGTGGTCGTCCGATCGGGGCAAGATCAACGACCACAAACGGGCGCAAATGTTCGATATTCTCTGCGGACGAGGTTACGTCGTCTTTGCCGTCCGGCCGGGTTCTTCGTCGAAGTTCTCTGTTCCCGAGATGGTCGACCATCTCAAACTGGCCATTCGCTGGGTCAAAGCGCACGCAGATGAGTACGGCATCGACCCCGATCGGCTGGCGATGACCGGTGCATCGGCCGGCGGTCACTTGACGTGCCTGACCTGCGCCACGCCAGAAGACGCTGTGCCCGATGCCAAGGATCCGCTCAAGCGTTACGACACGCGAGTAAAAGTGGCCGTGGCCTTCTTTCCACCAACCGATTTTCTCGACTATGGCGGTCGGAAGTTCAAAATCGGTTCGGGCAGCCGTATAGGACGCATGATCGGGCGCCTGCTATTCAGCGACGGCCTAGAGGGAAAAAGCGAAGAAGAGATCCAAGCTCAACTCAAGAAGGTTTCTCCCGCCCGACTGGTCACAAGCGACTTTCCTCCCATTCTGCTGATCCACGGCGACGCCGACCTCTTGGTGCCGCTGCAACAGTCGAAGAAGATGCTCAAAGTGTTGCAGGATGCTGGTGTCGAAGCGAAATTGATCATCAAGCCCGGCGGCGGCCACCCGTGGCCAACCATTCATGAAGAGGTTGCCGTGGCGGCCGATTGGATCGACGAACATTTGGGCGTAAAGCCGGCCGCAGAAGAAGCCGCGTCGAAGACCGAACCCGCAGCGGCGGCCAACTGAGCCCGTTCTCGTGAAGCAACAAAAACGGGCTGCAAACAGGCGACAGTGGCACAGGGCGAATTCGCCAAAGGCCCCTGCGTTTGTCGGTGGGCGTCAGAAACCGTGCGCTGGCCGGTCTGCAAAGAATCACCACGCTGAGTTTCTGGCGCCGCATGGCGGGCGACACGACCACGCAAAGCCTGACGCGACGAAGTGCGATGCTACGATGTCGCGCTGCGGATCGGCGCTGAGCCCGGCATCGAAAAGCCGGCAGGCAACGGGCTGCCGGGCTTTCGGCTGCCTCGCGTCCAGCAGCGTTGCTTGCTTTTCGAGAAGACGCCGCTCGCTTATCGGCTTGTGGCGAACAATCGCCCCCTGAATCGAACGGATCTATCTGATCGGCCTGATTCGTTATCCGTTTCCTTCATGCAGGTGTGCCCCTGGCCAAGGGCTTCCACTGAATTGCGACTGAATAAGGACTGCCATGTCTGACGCAACCCGCACTGCGATTGTAACCGGAGGTGCCAGCGGATTAGGAAGGGCAATTTGCCAGCGGCTCGCCCGCGACGGCTGGCACATAGCCATCTGCGATGTAAATGAGCAAGGGGCGCAAGAAACGCTCGACCTGGTTCGTCAGCAGGGCGGCGACGGCTGCGTCGAGCAGCTAGACGTCACCGATTTCGCGGCATGGCAGGCGTTGCGCGATCGACTTCGTAACCAATGGAAACAGCTCGATCTTCTGGTCAACAATGCCGGCGTGGCGGGCGCAGGCGAGGTGGGCGAGTATCCGATCGAAGACTGGCATTGGATGATCGACGTGAACCTCTGGAATGGCATCTACGGCTGCCATACGTTCGTTCCCTGGCTGAAGGAAAATCCACGCGGCGCGCATATCATCAACACTGCCTCGGCTGCCAGTTTCGGCTCGCTGCCCACCATGGCCGCCTACAACGTAACCAAGGCCGGCATGTTGGCCCTTTCCGAAACGCTCTACGCCGAACTGAAGAACGCGGGTGTCGGCGTCACGGTGTTGTGCCCGGCGTTTTTCCGAACCAATTTGCTGAACCAGGCGCGATTTGTTCGCGAGGAACAGCGGGAAATGGGCGAAAAAGGCTTTGCCACCTCGAAGATGACCGCCGATGACGTGGCCGACGCCGCAATTCGCGCCATGCAGAAAAAGCAGCTTTATGTTGTCATGCCCCGTCAGGCCCGCGTGCATTGGTATATGAAGCGGCTCATGCCAACGCGAGTATTGAATCGCATTGCATCCGCTTTCCGCGACGGCGTGATTCGCATCTGATAGCTCAACCGAACGCCGCTCACACGGCCTGTCGAGCAGCCTCATCGAAACACCGCCGCTGCATCGTATGCGGCCCTACCTACCGCCTACCAACCAGCCTGTCATGGGCTGTGGGCCAATCTTCACGGCCGCTCGGCCCGCCCTTCGCGAGCCGGGGGGCTCGCCGTAAGCACGTGCTCGGGCAACAATTCGGCCAGAGGATTCGCTGTCGGGTAAGGGTGCCCCAAATGTTGGCGAAATGCCTCGGCGTACTCGACGCCGACCTCCTGACCGCGGCGCCGGCTCCAACGCTGCTGGCTGTCGAGATATTCATCTACGCCATGTTGGGCGCGAAGCCAGGCCCGCTGGCTGTCGTGACAGGCCAGCATGCGCCGTTTGATTTCAAACACGCTTGAAATGTCGATGTAGAACTGCGGCACGACGGGCTGGCCCCAGTAGTCTGTTCCTTCGACCGGATCGACATAGATCAGCGCCGGGATTCTCTCGGTTTGAGGCGCAGGGTCCCACTGCCGTGTTGCATAGTTCGGACAGCTTGCATTGAAACAAGCATCTCGCACCAGATGGCTCGTCGCCTCGTGGTCGTCCATGTAGTCCACCGGAGGAGCGGTCAGCACAAGATCCGGTCGTGTACGGCGAATCGCTTCGGTCACGCGACGCTTTGCATCGTTGTCGACAACGATCGACAGATCGCGAAACTCCAGGCACATGTAGTCGGCGCCGATCATCTCGGCTGCGCGTCGGGCCTCGCCACGACGCACCTCGGCGATTTCTTCGGGGCCAACTTCGCGGCTGCCACAATCGCCCGGCGTCATCGTGGCGATGGTGATCTGATGCCCAGCCGCTGCCAACAATGCCAGCGTCCCGGCACATTGAAACTCCACATCGTCCGGATGCGCATGAATTGCCAACACGCGCCACTTGCGCATGCCGTTTGGCTCAGACGAATTTTTCAACGACAGGGGCGTGGTAGATTCAGCCATCGGTGGCGTGCCCGATCCTTTCTATATCAGCTCGGCAGCCAAAAGGTGAAGAAGAAGAAAGAAGAAGAACAACAACGACAACAACAAAGAAGAACGGTCAAACGGCGCAGGCAGGGTGCCAAGCCACCGTCTGGTCGATCGTCGCACACGCCCTCGAAAAGTCAACCGCACATCTCACAAGCGGCGCCGTCTCCGCAGTGTGAACGTGTAAAACGCTGTCGGCGAGCATCGTTCGGGCACGCTGTTTGCGCGGTCGGTCTGAGCAAGATGGTTTTTTCACGCAAGCCGCCAAGTGGCAGCTCTGAAACGCAACGTCAACGAAACACTCGTGTCGCGCACGCCGCGGAACCAGCAGCAGAAAAGAACCGGAAGAGAAAAGAAGTATTTCCCGCTCTACCTGCCCATCGTTGCCAAGATGCGATGGCAACCACGCATGTTGGCGGCGGCCGTTGCTACTTCAAGTCGACCGACCAGTAGGCGTTGTTGAGAAACGTCTGCCAGCTCGCGTACTTCGGATTTCCCAATCGTACCGTAAGCGCCGGGTTGCGCTTCGGCCGACGCGGTGGGCGAATCAGTTTCATGCCTGCTTCTTGAGGAGTTCGCCCGCCTTTGCGAACGTTGCACCGCACGCAGCTACACACGATGTTTTCCCAACTCGTGTCGCCACCGCGACTGCGGGGCACCACGTGGTCGAGGCTCAATTCGCTCGTGGGAAATCGTTTTCCGCAATACTGGCATCGATTGCCGTCGCGCGCAAAGATGTTTCGCCGATTGAATCGCAACGGCTGCTTGGGCACACGGTCGTAGCTCAACAAACGAATGACCCGCGGAACCTGGATTTCGAAGTTGACGGCCCGCACCCAGTCTTCGTGTTCTTCTTTGAACTCGGCCTTCAGTTCACTGATTTCACGCCACGATTGAAAGTCGTAGTTGGCGTATTGCCCATCCTCAAGGTGGATGACTTCGGCCAGATCGCGAAACAGCAGCGAAAAAGCCCGGCGAACATTGATCACGTGCACCGCGACATAAAGGCGGTTCAGCACCAGCACGCTGGCGCTAAGCGGATCGGTCGTTGGCGTCGTCGCGGTGCTCATTGAAATCTCTCGCCTCGAAAAAATCGGCTGGTTCCTGGCCAGTTTCCGGTTCTTGCGAGCTTTACCCTATGCCACATCGGTTCGCCTCACCACACCATGAAGTCGTACCGAGCAGCGACCGCACAACGTTCTGCATTCTGCCGCTTGCGTTCTGCCGCACACGCAGCCATGCACGCGACGTGTCATAGACCACAGCACGCAGCAACTCGCAGGCTGAGTTCCAATCGGCCTTTGCACAATGCGCAGCACAGCGATGCGATAGCAGCGCCTTCATTCTAGTCGTCCGATTTCTCGCATTCCAGTT
>WGDQ01000376.1 GCA_015493185.1 Planctomycetaceae bacterium | reverse complement strand
TTCCAAACGTAGGGTAGGCCGACCCAACCATCTGGATCGTGCTTCAGAATGCGGGTTTCGATCAACCGCATGCCCTGAGATGGATTGGTCATGTCGTGCGGATAGGCGAACGTTTTCGCAATGACCGTGCCCACCGGAAAGTCGAGCACCTCGTCCGGGTTGTAGGGAATGGTGCCGCCTTCGGGCAATTTGACGAAGCGAAACTTCCAGGCATAGTCGGTGAACAGGGGCGTATTCAGGTCGTAAGGAATCACGCCCTCGGCGGGTTGTTGTTTCGCCATCGGCCCAACAAACAGGCCATATTCCGAGAGCTTCTCGGGTGGCTTGGCCGCGCTTGCAGCAGTTGGTTCGTTGGCCGCGCCTGCGCAACCGGCGATCCCGGCTGCAAGGCCGAGAAAGATGGTTGCCACAAAAGAGCGGTGCCACGACGACCGCCGCGCGCCGGGTTGCGAACACGATAGAAAACGCATCAATCGAACCCAAGAGGTCGTAAACGTGGATAGGTGGGAAAAGCCGGGCGTGCCTGCGCCCGGCAGCGATGCCGGACCGACGCCGGACCGGCTTACTCGATACCTTCGAGTTTGATTTCCTTGGGCGGATTGGGCAACGCGCCGGCGTAGGGTGCCAGATCGGTGCTCGTCTCTGGCTTCCCGCCCGCGACGAGCGTAAGCAGGTCGATGCGCATGAACGTCGCGTCGCCGTTGTTTTCAATGTAAATGCGGTACTCGGGCGGTAGTACGCCATCGACCAGTTTCGCTTCGTCGCGGCTCCCGTCGTAAACGATGTCGGGCAGCTTTTCGCCTCCGAGCACCGATGAAAGCACCTTGCCCATCGTGCCGTCGGGGCTGTCGCCACCGCCTTCGAATGTGTTGTGATGAATCCAAATTCCCTCGGGGTAGGGGTCGTATTCAGGATCGTCGAATTTTTTTCCGGTTGCCAGATAGCTGATGATCGAGCAATTGAGCGTCTTGTTGTTGCGGAACTCGTTGTTGAACACTTCCACGTTTTCGTTCGCCATGATGATCAGCCCCGAACCGGGGGGCACTGTGGCCACGATGTTGCCTTCTTTGGCGAAGTTGTCGTGATTGTTTTCGTACACTTTGTTGTTGTGTACGCGACAGCCTCGGCCATTCTTCAGTTTGAGACCTGGCAGCGAAAAGACGAGCAGGCCGCCGGCGTTGTTTGTGGCGACATTGTCGTACACATCGGCACCGACCGTGTTTTCGACCTCGATGCCCGCTACGTTCCGCTCGGCACGACAGCCGCGGATGATGGTGTTTTTCGTTTGGCCGACATAGATGCCCGCGTCCGAGGCGCACTCGGCCACGCATTCCTCGATCAATACGTTCTCGCACAATACGGGATAAATGCCGTACGCGCCGTTATTGGGATCAGGACCGCCCGACCACCATGCCTTCACACGGCGAAACACCACGCCGTTGGCCCCTTCGACTTTGACGGCGTCTGAGGGGGTGTCTTCGACAGTCAGGTCTTCGATCGTAAAGTGATCGGCCTTGACCATGATGCCCTCGCCGCCGGTGCCGGCAGCAAGCTGGGCGAAGTTCAAGATTGTCTTGTCCATTCCCTGCCCACGAATGGTTACGTGGTCGACATCTTCGAGCGAGAGCGTGCTCTTGAACTCGAATTTGCCGTCGCCCAGTTCAATGACGTCGAACGGTTCTGCGTTGATCAGCGCTTCCTGAATGGCCGCGGCTGCATTGGGGGTATCGGCGGCAATCGAAATCACGCGTCCTTTGTGTCCATTGCCATTGCCGTTGCCGTTGCCTGACCCTGCGATGTCGGCGCAGCCGACCAACGGGCCGACAATCATCGCCGTCCAAGCGGCCGCAATCATCCATCGATAGCCCACACCTGAATTCGAACGACGCATGATTTTCTCCTGACTTTTTGGCTTATTTTTTGATGTTCGACGCCCACGATTTTCGCCGACCGGCCGGTGCGCCGGGCGCTGGCAGGCGAGCCCTTCGAAACCGACGACAGCGCCGAGTCGAGGGGCCGTCTTTGCCTTTTCAGCCTTGGCGATGGGTGACGAACGCCGGCTGCCGCAGACAGCCGATAAACGGAAACGGCACGATTGAAATGACGATTCTGAATTGAGATTGCCGTCATCATAAGTTTGTAGGCGATAGATCGCAAACGATTCGGCGAGAAACTCAGGGCGTGGTGTGCGAGCGCGCTGCGTTCATTTCTCGTTTTTGTCTTTATCCCGATTCGCTTCCACTCGTTGGCAAAGCGGATGGTGTGCCTCGCCCACGAATGATGCGCACGATCGTGCCTCGGCACGGGACCGGCTTGTCAGCGAAAAAACGAT
>WGDQ01000375.1 GCA_015493185.1 Planctomycetaceae bacterium | reverse complement strand
GGGCAGAGGCTCGAAGCGTGAAGCGGCCGCACATGTCTGACTGGCTGTCGGATCTGACGATAGGAAAAAAAGGCCGGCCGTACGCATCGCCAGCCTATTCCCATTCTATCGCCCACACGGCCACAAAGGCAGGGCGCGGCTCATCCCAGACAGATGGAAGGAAAACGCTGCAAGCAGGCCAGACATTCGCACCGTCGTGGACGGCACGGAAGAACCCCCATCAGCAGCGGCAATAGCCAGAAAAACAGGCAGCGGCCAGAAAAAAGAAGGTAGCCGCGCCCCGATTCATGAGTAGGTTGTGGTGGTGATGGGGACGGGGTGGGCAACACACCTCAGCAGAGCAGGGGAGGCCAAGCGATCGCCACCACAGCCTGCGTATCGCTTTCGTGCCCCCTGCGACAACAGATTAGTAGTTGCCGGCCACGCCGTCGTCGACGTCGTTGAGCAGGTGCAGATGGTTGTGGTCGATATAAACCACCTCGCGGGTGTCTTCGTCAACCGTGGTGTATGGCACCGGCCAACCAACGCGAGTGGTTTCGGTGAAATAAAGCGTGCATCGGTAGTGCGCGTGGTGCTGTTGGGCCGGCCCGATTAGTGGGTACACACGGGGAGGATCCAGATAATCGGCAATGGGCTCGATAATCATTCGCACGTTGTTCCGTTGTACTTCATGCAAGAAGGGCAGTCCGCCTTCGACGGGCCGCGCCTTTTCCAAGGCCCGCATCACCTCGTCGGGTGTGGGAGGATCGAGCGCCACCACTTCGCCTGAAGTAACTGGTCCCAAAATGGGCACTCGTTCATAGCGTTCGCGTTGCCAAAAGCGATCTTCTTGCTTGTCTTGAAAATAGGGGCTCAGGGGAATGGGAATGCCCAACAAACCGGCCTGTGGCCCGAAGTCGGTAGCACACCCGCCACTCGCCAAGGCGGCGCTCACGAGAACCACAGCGATGAGTTGATGCTTGCTGATCGACATGGGTTACTCCACCTGTCGCCCGAGAAACAATGAATCGCGTGCCAACCGGCGAGCAAGGCGATTGGTCTTGCCCGTCAAGTGCGGCGGTCGGCAACATCGACCACAACACACCTCCAGAGGCAATGAAGGGTCGCGTATGCCATCACACAGTGGTGTTTATCGTGTGAAGCTGCGCCGAACTTGCGGATTTTTTCGAATATCGTGGCAGTCGTTTTGCTGATACGCCGGAGGGCCACCGAAGCGGGAAGAAGAGAAGAAGACCTGTCGATGGCTGTCGCCACCCGCTATGCAAGCAACCTCCTGCCAATGATCTGGTCCGCGATAAAGCAATCTATGCTCCCCTTTCTTGCCATTCCCCCCACACTTGTCGACACACCATGCGGGACACCAACATTTCCAACGGCGCCGATACGCAGCTTGCCAAAGCGTCGCTACAGTGCTCATCACAAGAAGAAAAAAAGGCCCTTGTGCGATGATTTGCTGATCGCACAAGGGCCCGATTCGTTTACATGAGGCGGCAATGCAAGGCAATTCGTTCAAACGCGTTGCCGCACATCCGATTGATTCCAATTAGCCACTCAGCGCTGTTTGAAATCGAGCATCCACCAGCCGTCGTCCCATTCCAGAGTCACGCGGCGCCAGCCGAGCGGCACCTGCGGATAGGGGTAGAATGGGCCAATGAACGGCCAGGCGCTAGGCGAGTATTGCTTCGGATACGTCACCGCAGCGTAGTTCGGATAGGCGGCGTACGAAGGCCAGGCGTAGTTCGGCATGTATGGTTGGTCGAAGCGGGCCGGTGAAACCGGATAAGCTGCGCCCGGCACGTAAGCCGGCAACGGTGCGCCGCTGTATGCCGGTCGCGGTCCGTTCTGATACACCGTGCCCGAGTCCATCGGCATCGCCGGCGTTGGCTCGCCGCTTAGTTCGGCCGGTGGCATAACGGCCATCGCCGGGGCGTTTGCGCCCGCGGGCTTGTGAGCAGCCGGACGGACACCGTTGGTCTTCGTTCCCGGCCGTGCCGCAGATGACGAGGTCTCGCGCCGGCTTGCCTGGGCCTTTTTCGTTGCCGAAATCGATAGCCGATTCACAACCCGCTTCACGTGGGGCATTTTCTTGACCTGCTCCACGGCAATTTTGGCCTGCCGTGCACTCGCCACACGCCCCGACAGCCAAGCGGTGCCATCTTTGTATTTCACGCGTACGCTGTAGTCCTTGAGCTTGCCGCTCTGATGCAGCTTTGTTGCGATTTGCTGGGCCACTTCGCGGTCGCCTGCCATAAGCCACGCCGGCTGTGCCGTCACAGCCACGGCGATCGCTGCCACTAAGAAGAATTGACGCATTCCTTCGCCCTCCTGAGGAGTTTGGGCACATTGCTCAGCGGTGCCCTCAACTGGATCGATTTTTCTTTTCGAAGGTGTGCCGCCGGCAATCGGGCCATTTGCCGCCTCGGGCCACTGGCCGGTCGAGATGCCCGACGTCCTCTGCCGTGGCAGCAACCGCTTGAAACCTGTGGTGCCGAAACGGTGCGTATACCCTCCGGCGCTATCGCGTTGAGCCCAACGCTTTCTCGGTCGACAAGTTTCTCAAGTCTCGTTGTCTCCAAAGGCACGCCACGCTAGCACGGTTTCCTGAGTCGAACGCGCCACCGCAATAGGGAAGTGATCCTTGGAACAAAGATCAACCTTGCACAAGGGCGCACCGACGCCTCACAGCGTTGTCTTTCCCTCACGGAAAGAAATCGCGCCGCTCCGCATTTCCGTGTTCGAGACGCAGGCGACGTTTGGAAACAGCCACCGCACGGTTGTTCGCGGCTCGCGGCGAGGCCTTTGGCATCACAGTGCCCATTGTTGGCTGGCCTAAGACACAAGCTCGGAAACGGCTGTGAAACACCCCCTCAAAACGCAACCTTGGTGTCCAACAGGACCTCCTGAATATAGGTTTCGGTTACGTTTGTATCGGAAGGTAGCTTTTTTTCGATTTTGCGGGTCGTTCGCGGGAAATCGCCTTGCTGGTCGGTTGCCCATTTCGCCTGACCAGAACAGCCGCGTCAGTGCTCAACCGTCCCCGCGATGTAGCTGCCAGAAGCAATCAGAGGCTATCCGGAAACGTTTGTCGGTTTTTTTAGGTTTACGCGGCAATTCGATAATTGAACTTTGGTGGCTTTGCTGGGCGGAGCCGTTTGACCATCAGGTGGATGTGGC
>WGDQ01000374.1 GCA_015493185.1 Planctomycetaceae bacterium | reverse complement strand
GCGATCGGCTTCGTCGTGCAGGTTTGCCTGGCCCGTTGGTTGGGACGCGACGCGTTCGGCGATTACGTGATTGCCACCGCATGGCTGAGCGTGCTGGTGCTGGTGGGAAAATCGGGAATGGATACCGCGGCGCTGCGTTTCGTGGCGGCCTACCGAGGACGCGAGGAGTTCGGAAAACTGCGAGGCTTTTTGACTCGCAGCCATCAAATCGTATTGCTCAGCTCGGCGGCAATCGCACTGCTGGCCGCCGGGGGCGTCGGGGCGCTGGCCCAACACATACGCAGCGGGCTGCTGGCCGTATTGCTGGTGGCCTGGGCGTTGCTGCCGGTTCACGCGCTGCTGGAATTGTCAGCCGCTTGCATGCGGGGCCTGCAGCGGGTGGTGATTGCGCAGTTGCCCGTGCGAATCGTTCGCCCGTTGCTATTGCTCGCGGGCGTGGCCTTGCTGGTGGTGCTGCGAGAAAGCACCCCCACCGCGGCACAGGCCATGGGCGCGCATCTGGCGGCCGCGGCCGCGGCCCTGGCGATCACGTTGCTGGGGCTGTGGTATTTTTTGCCGCAGCAGCTACGCGAGACGCCGCCGGAGTTCGAAACCCGCCACTGGTGCGGTGTGGCGGTGCCCCTGCTGTTCATTTCGGGAATGCACGTGGTTTTGGGACAAACCGACTTGCTGATGCTGGGGGCCCTACGAGGCTCGGCCGAAACGGCCGTGTATGGCGCGGCGGTGCGCGTGGCCACGCTGGTGGGCTTCGGGCTGTTGGCCGTTAATATGATGGTGGCACCGATGATCGCCGATCTGCATGCCCGCGGCGACGTGCGGCAGTTGCAATCGGTCACCGGCTTCGCGGCGTGGGGCATTCTGGCGTTCGCGCTGCCGGTAACCGTTTTGCTCGTGGGAGCCGGGCCATGGATTCTGGGGTTGTTCGGTCCCGGGTTTCGAGAAGGATATGCACCGCTGATCATTTTGCTCGGTGGTCGGCTGTTGGGCGCGCTGGCCGGTTCGGTAGGCTTTCTGATGAGCATGACGGGCCATCAGCGCGAGGCCGCTAAAATTCTAGGGGTGGCCCTTGTCGTGAACGTGAGCCTGAATGCGGTCTTGATCCCGTGGATCGGCATTGCGGGAGCCGCGACGGCGACGGCCACCACAGTGGTGCTGTGGAACAGCCTGATGTTGGCTTACGTGGTGCGCGTGTTGAAAATCAACCCCACGATCTTGCCGCTGCGAATTTCACACTGATGCGACGTCCCAATCTGTTCATCGTTGGTGCACCGAAGTGCGGCACAACCGCGCTCTACGCGTATTTGCAGACGCACCCCAACATTTTCATGTGCCCGGTGAAGGAACCCAATTTCTTTGCCGACGATTTGCCGGGCTGCCACAAGGTGGCCTCGCTCGATGAGTATCTTCAACTATTTTCCCGGGCCACCGAGGCACACCACGTATTGGGCGAGGCCTCGGTGTTTCATCTCTATTCTCAAGTGGCGATCGAAAACATCCACCGCTTCAATCGTGAGGCGAAATACATTGCAATGCTGCGCAATCCGATCGAGCTGGTGCACTCGTTTCACGCGCAGAGCGTATTCAACCTGGAGGAGCCGGAAACGGATTTCGAACGAGCGTGGCGGCTCGAGCCGCTGCGAAAGCAGGGCAAGCACGTCCCGCGCGAATGCCCCGACCCGCCGCGGCTGTATTACAGCGAGCTGGGCAAGTTGGGCGTGCAGGTGCAGCGGCTCTTGTCGATCGTGCCGCGGGAGCAAGTGCTGTTGATCTTGTTCGAAGACTTCCGATCGTCAACGCGCGACGTGTATGAAACGGTGCTCCGTTTTCTAGGTGTGCCATCGGATGGGCGAACGGAGTTTCCGCCAGTGAACGAGAGCAAGACGAATCGCTCGCAGCGCGTTGCCCGTTGGTTGCGCGAACCGCCATGGCCCATTGGCCCTTTGGTGGAGCGCACGAAGCGGGCGTTGGGCATTCGCACCTCGGGGGTGGGCATTTGGCTGCGACGGCTCAATGCGCGCCGGCAGAAGCGACCGCCCCTGTCGGCTGCCATGCGACGTGAGCTGGCCGACGCATTCCGCGACGATGTGGCCCTGCTCAGCGATTTGACGGGGCGCGACCTGACGCACTGGCTGGAGGCGCCGGAAACGGCGGGGAAAAGCGCGTGAACGCCTCGTCTGATTCGCCGAGCAAACCGGCCGCCGATCGTCCGGTGCGCGTGCTGCACGTGCTGGGTCAACTGCGACGGGGCGGGGTCGAAACGTGGCTGATGCACGTGCTGCGGCACATAGACCGCGAGCGCTTTGCCATGGACTTTCTGGTGCACGCCTCGGCGCCGGGCCAATACGACGCCGAGGCCCAACGCTTGGGCAGCCAGATTCTGCACTGTCCGGCACCGCGGCGTCCGTGGCGCTATGCGCGGCGCTTTCGCATGCTGCTGCAAGAACATGGCCCCTACGACGTGGTGCACAGCCACGTGTATCACTACAGTGGGCTGGTGCTTCGCCTGGCCCAACAGGCGGGCGTTCCGCGCCGAATTGCCCATAGCCATACGGCGCAAGACGCAGGAGGCGGACAAACCATTTCGCCGCTACGCGAACTTTATTGGCGACTGGCCAGGCAGTGGATTCATCGCTATGCCACGCGGGGGCTGGCGTGTTCGCGTGATGCGGCCCGATCGCTTTTCGGCAACGCGTGGCAATCCGACCCACGCTGGCAAACGTTGCCATACGGGGTGGATTTCGAACCGTTCGAGCAGCCGGTAGACCGGCCCGCGGTGCGCGGCGAGTTGGGCATTCCAGACGATGCACTGGTGGTGGGCCACGTAGGGACGTTCTCTGCCGTGAAAAATCACGCGTTTTTCATCCAGGTTGCCGAGCAGATCCGACAGCGTCGGGATGACGCATGGTTTCTGCTGGTGGGCGACGGTCCGCTGCGTGGCGAAATCGAGTCGGAGGTGGCCCGTCGGGGGCTTGCGGATCGGTTCGTGTTCGCCGGTTCGCGAGACGATGTGCCGCGAATTTTGCGAGGGGCGATGGATGCCTTTCTGTTTCCCTCGCTGTACGAAGGGCTGGGGCTCGTGCTGGTCGAGGCACAAGCGGCCGGGCTGCCGGCGGTTTACAGCGATCGTGTTCCGGCCGAAGCGGCCGTGGTGGAAGAACTGTTATGCCCGTTATCGTTGTCACAACCTGCCTCGGAGTGGGCCGAGCGGCTGTTGGGGCTGGTCGACGCACGATCCGACAAATACCGACAAGCCGCGCTGGAGCGCTTGAAACAAAGCGATTTTGACATAGCACAGTGCATCGGTCGGTTAGAAAAGTTGTACACTCATTGAGCGGGAAATCGTTATCGTTTCGCGCGTTGCCGAGAAGTCGTTCGCGAGCGCACCGGGCCAACAGCGCTTGGGGGCCGGGGGGAACGGCATCGAAAGCAGCGGCTCGACCACATCACACCCTGAAGAAATCGTGTGAGATCCGCCCATGACCTATAAGTCGATTTTGATTACCGGAGGGGCGGGCTTCGTGGGCTCGCACTTGACCGAAAACCTGCTGGCCGAAGGTTGCCAGGTGACCATTGTCGACGATTTGTCGACCGGCAATTGGTCGAACATCGAACACCTGGACAAGCATCCCAACCTGCGCGTGCTGATCGCGCCGGTGGAAGACCGCGCGCTGCTCGAGCAAGAAGTGCCTCGGCACGACTTGGTTTATCACCTGGCCAGTGCCGTGGGTGTGAAGCTGATCATTGAGCAGCCGGTGAAAACGGTGGAAACCATCTTCCGCGGTACCGACATCGTGCTGAACGCTTGCTCCCGTTACCGCCGACCTGTGCTGATCACCTCGACCAGCGAAGTTTACGGCAAGAGCACCAATCTGCCGTTTCGCGAAGAAGACGACGTGGTGATGGGGCCGACGGAAAAGCGGCGCTGGGCCTATGCCTGCGCGAAGGCGTTGGATGAGTTTCTGGCGCTGGCCCATTTTGCCGAATCGCGGTTGCCGGTGTTCATTGTGCGGCTTTTCAACACGGTGGGACCGCGGCAAACCGGACAGTATGGCATGGTGCTGCCGACGTTCGTTTCGCAGGCGCTGAGCAATCGGCCGGTGACCGTTTACGGCGACGGTAAGCAGCAGCGTTGCTTCTGCTCGGTTTTCGACATTGTGGAAGGGCTGAAGAAGCTGCCGCAGAACCCCGAAGCAATGGGCCACGTGGTGAACTTGGGAAGCCAGGAGGAAATTTCCATCGAGGGGTTGGCCCAACGGGTGATCGAGCTGACCGGCTCGGAGTCGAAGATCGAGTACATCCCCTACGAAAAGGCGTATGCCAAGGGGTTCGACGACATGCAGCGACGCGTGCCCGACACAAGCCGCGCGAAGCAGTTCATCGATTGGAACCCGAAATATTCGCTGGATGACATCATCCGGCAGGTGACCGACTACTACCAAACGCGGCAGCAAGACGCCTCATGAGCCGGTGGGACATGGTCCCGTTTCGCCCGTCGCGCCGGCGCCGGCATGCCCAGCCGCCGATGCGCCGCCGGTCGTGCAGCAACGTGGTAGAATGGAAGCTGGCCGGGAGGTCCGCGTGTCGGGCATTTGCCAGGACGGCGATGATCGCAGCGCGACCGTGAGTATCGCGACCGTGCCGGGAGGGTTCCTGCTTTTTTCGGGAAACGTTTGGCTTCCCGTCGCTTGTGCGGTTTCTTCTCGATGGCGAATAACGGACTGCTGCCCCTGGTGTGCCGGCGGCGCGGTGGCCGTCACGCGGAGGTCGGTCCCCGGACTTGCCACGGCAAGCACGCGACGCAGCGGGTTTTTTGAGGCCCGTCGATCCCCGCGGCCTGTCACCATACACGATTCGAAACGCACCAGACACCCGGCCACAACGGGCTACGCGGCGCGTGGAACGCGGCGCACGCAAGCG
>WGDQ01000373.1 GCA_015493185.1 Planctomycetaceae bacterium | reverse complement strand
CCGTTCCAATGGGGGCCGGCATTTCTTCGGCCACCAGCCCGAAGCCGGCCTGCAAACTGTGCCCCGCACGCAATGCTCTGGCCAGCAACTCCAGGCCATCGGGCAGTTGCGACGCGAATGTCTTAAGCCGTTTGCGGCGTCGCATTAGCAGCCACATCAGTGGCATCGTGCCCATGCTAACCGCCGCTACAGGCAGAATGCCGATCGGGCTGTGCAGCAGCCATGCGACAAGCCAACCGCCGGCAGCCAAGCCGGCCGAAATAATCACGAACGTTGTCGCGGAAAGATTCGTGTCGGCCTGCTCGAACAGTAGCTTCAGCCGGTCGACCCGATGCAGCAGCTTCTCGAAAACATCAGGAGCCTCGTCCAACGGCTGCGTGAGCAGCGTGGGAGTATCTTTACGACCCTGCCTTCGTGCCGGTCCTTGACCCGTAAAAGAGGCGAGGCGGTCTTCGGCAACCGCGGCCGAACGGTCGCGCAGTGCGAAGGCAACGCCCCCTACCAGGGCCACCACGCCCACGAAAACGGCGATGCTAATCAATAACGGGCTCAGTGTGATCATGGCGATGGCTATCGGTGTGCCCCGGAGGAAATATCTCAGTCTTGCAACATGACGCGTTGCCGAAACGCGCTGGCCGGAAGTCGCACGCCAGCAGCTTCCAGCCGTGGCATGAACGCAGGGCGAATGCCCGTGGCTTCAAACACGCCGGTGGCTCGCCCCTGTTCGTCGATTCCCGTCTGACGGTAGCGGTAGATCTCTTGCATAACGATGGTGTCTTGCTCCATTCCGACAACCTCGGAGATGCTCGTAACGCGCCGTTTGCCGCCCTGCAAGCGGTTGGCCTGAATAATCAGGTCGACCGCACTGGCAATCTGTTGGCGCATTGCTTTCAGCGGCAATTCGAAGCCGGACATCATAATCAGCGTCTCGAGGCGGGCGAGGCAATCGCGCGGCGTATTGGCGTGAATCGTTGTAAGCGATCCTTCGTGGCCCGTGTTCATCGCTTGCAACATATCCAGCGTTTCCGGGCCACGACATTCGCCGATGATGATTCGCTCAGGCCGCATTCGCAGGGCGTTGCGAACCAGGTCGGTCGCCGTGACGGCGCCTTTGCCTTCTATATTTGGCGGACGCGTTTCCAAGCGAACCACGTGCTCTTGTTGAAGCTGGAGTTCGGCCGCGTCTTCGATCGTTACAATACGATCGGCGTTGGAAATGAAGCTCGACAGCGTGTTGAGCAGTGTCGTTTTTCCGGAGCCGGTACCACCGGCCACGATGATGTTGAGCCGGGCCTTGATGGCGCCTTCAAGCAACATGACCATTTCTGGCGTAAACGCCTTCAGGTTAAGCAGATTCTCGAGCTTAAGCGGATTGGCTCCGAACCGCCGTATCGACACCGCCGCACCATCCAACGCCAGAGGCGGAATGATCGCGTTCACACGCGAGCCGTCGGGCAGACGAGCATCGACCATAGGGCAGACTTCGTCAACGCGGCGGCCTACTTTGGAAACGATACGGTCGATAATTTGCAGCAAGTGCGCGTCGTCGCGAAATGTGACGCTCGTTTTTTCCAGATTGCCCTTGCGCTCGACATAAACCTGCTTGGGACCGTTGATCAAAATATCACTGATTGTTGGATCTTTGAGCAGCAGCTCGAGCGGTCCAAGGCCGAAGGTTTCGTCGAGAACTTCTTCGATCAGGCGCTCACGCTCACCCCGGTTGAGCATCGCCTGTTCCGTGTCGCAGAGATGCTCGACGACTAAGCGAATTTCGCGCCGCAGCACATCGCCTTCTAACTCGCCGACGCGACTCAGATCAAGCTTGTCGACCAGTTTGCTGTGAATGCGCCGTTTCAGATCCTCAAATTCAGCCTCTTTATCAGGCACCTCGACGCGGCCCGAAGCCACGCTGGCTGGTTTCGTCATTGACTGCACCCTTGCGATTTACTCTAGGAGGATTGCTCAAGAGGACGGGAAAAAACGAAACGCGGATCGCGATGGAAGGTCTTTTTCTGGTGTTCCCAACAGATGCTGAACAAACTGCACAGCTTTACTGGTTTGCTGGGCAGTGTGGCACGTTGCTCCCTGGCAGCGTCGCGAACCAGACGTCGCATAGCCCGCGGTCGTCGGCCATTGGAGCAAACCTTTGGCGTTACATTACATTCCGCGTGCCTTTTTCCTGTTTCCTGTTTGCGTTGGGGGTTGGCCGATGCAAATAGGCTAGGGTACGCCGGACTGGAGCAGCGAGTGGACGCCCCCTGACTAAGTTCCTCACGCTGCCTCCGAGATGAGTCGGTAGCCGCATCGCACGTTGCGATGAGCGTTCTGATGAATCCAATGTCTGGTGGCTCCCAGCCAACGAAATCATAGCTCACGTCCAGCGT
>WGDQ01000372.1 GCA_015493185.1 Planctomycetaceae bacterium | reverse complement strand
GTCCCACAGCACCCGTAGCCGTTCCCGCACAAGGCCGGCTGTTGCACCCCTTTGGGCAACTCCGCTTACCCGTCGCGCCACGGCAACGCTCTGCAACTATCGCTCTGCAATTGTCAACTCGGTGTTTGCGAGGTTAGAGGTTAGCAGCTTATGACAACATCCGCTCAACGCCTGCATCGGCGGTTCGTCGTGATGGCTCTGGTCGGCGCCGCCTGGTTGTTCGCCGGTGCCGGAACGCTACAAGCCGTACTGCTCAATCCGGGCGACATCGTCGTGGCCGATATCGGCCCCTTTGGCGGGGGCGGTGGCTCCATCATCAAAGTCGACCCGGTCACCGGCACGCAGACCCTCATTGCCTCGGCTGCCGATCCCGGCAGCCTGATCAATCAGCCGTGGGATGTCGCGTTCGAGGCCGACGGAAAAATTCTCGTGGCCGACGTCGGACAGTCGGCCATCATCCGTATCGACCCGACCACCGGCACCCAATCCATCGTTTCCAGCGGCGGGATGCTTTCGCAGCCGTTCGCGCTGGACGTCGACCGGACCACCGGCACCATTTTCGTCGCCGAACGCGGCGGCGAACAAATTTTGAGCATTGATCCGGTCAGCGGCATTCAACAAAACATCGGCGCCCCAGGGGGCCGGCCCACAGGCATCGAACTCGATAGCGACGGAACGTTGGTTTTCGCTGTCCAGGCCAGTGGCGGCTCGGGCGTCTGGCTCAGGCGGCTCGATCCGCTCACCAACACCGTGACCACACACGCGTTCTTCTCCAACTTTCCCTTCTCCAGCGTAAACGCCGCTGGCGTAACCATTGAAGCCGATGGCGACATTTTGATGGCCAACCCCCATGGCAACGGCAGCGTGCTTCGCGTCGACCCCGACACGAACACCGTTTCCACCGTAGCGTTCAGTGGGCTTCTGGGCAGCCCGTGGGGCATCGACCTGGAAGCCAACGGACAAATCGTCGTCGCGGATTACGACGTCAGCGGCGCTAGCGGCGTGCTGCGGGTCGACCCGATCACCGGTATCACGTCGGCCGTTTCCACGGGCGGACTGCTCGACCGGGTGCGCGGTCTGGAGGTCGTGCCGGTGGTGATTCCCGAACCATCGGCCATGCTGCTGGCCTTGTTCGCCATTCCGGCCGCCTTTCTGATCGGCTCGCGACGCCGCGCGAAGTGATTGATTCGCGATTCGCGGGCACTTCGAAGCCCCGACCCAACAGGCTCGCACCGTCCCGCGTGCTGCCGTGCGAAGCTCACATCGGTTTGTGGGCCAACAGGGCGAGCGACTTCCTTCCGGCCACGGCGGCTTGCTCCACAATCGCCAAACAGTTGGGGGACCGGGCCGCCGCTTTTTCAAACAACGATGTCGTGTACCACGCGGCCGTACACGTCGGTCAGGCGGAAATCGCGACCGCCGTAGCGGAAGGTGAGCTTCGTGTGGTCGATGCCCAATAGGTGCAGAATCGTGGCGTGCAGGTCGTGTACGTGCACCTTGTTTTCCACGGCATGAATGCCGAACTCGTCGGTGGCCCCGTAGGTCAGTCCCGCTTTCACGCCGCCGCCGGCCAGCCACATCGTGTAGCCGTAGGGGTTGTGTCCGCGCCCGTCGAACGCCCGGATCGAGGCGGGCATCGAATGCTGCAAGCAGGTTCGACCGAACTCGCCACCCCAGACCACCAGCGTTTCGTCCAGCAGGCCCCGGCTCTCCAAGTCGCGCAGCAGCGCGGCAATCGGCCGATCCGTGGCCCGCGCGTTGTCGCGGTGCCCCTCTTTGAGCTTCTCGTGCTGATCCCACTGGTCGTAGTCGGGCAAGCGGGGAGGCAGCAACTGCACGAACCGCACGCCCCGCTCGACCAGCCGCCGGGCTATCAGGCACTGCCGCCCGAAGGCCTCGGTCTCTTTCTGGTCGATGCCGTACATCGACACGGTGGCCTTCGATTCATCGCTAATGTCGGTCAGCTCCGGCACGGCCGCCTGCATGCCGAACGCCGTCTCGTAGTTGCGAATCACCGCCTCGATCGCCTCGTCCGATTCGTCACGGCCTCGGCTGGCCAGCGTGTTCAAATCGCGAATCGCCTCGAGCTTGTTCTTCTGCAACTCGGGCCATCGCTCGCGAGGCTCCAGGTCGGGCAGCGGCATTTCGCCATGATAGAAAACCGTGCCCTGCGTGTGCGGCGGCAGAAAACCATTGCTGAAGCAGGCCCGACCACCCACCGGAATACGACCCGACTCCAACACCACATATCCCGGCAGGTTTTCGTTGGCGCTGCCCAGTCCGTATTGAATCCATGCCCCCATGCTCGGCTTGCCGGGAAATGGCGAACCGGTGTTCACAAACATATTGGCCGTGCCGTGCTCGCCGTGGTCGGTCACCATCGAACGCACAAACGTTATCTGGTCGACACACTCGGCCACGCTAGGAAAAATTTCGCTTACCCAGGCGCCGCTCTCGCCGTATTGCTTGAAACGAAACGGCGACTGCATCACGATGCTACAGCCATTGAACTGCACGGGCGGCGCTTCGAACGGCGCGGGCTGACCGTGATACTTGCGCAAAATCGGCTTCGGGTCGAACGTGTCGATGTGCGACGGACCGCCCGACATGAAAAGAAAGATCACGCTTTTGGCCGGCTTGCGAGGGCCGCCGCGTTTGCGTTCAGATGGTGCGCTGGCCGTCGGTTGCGTGGCCTCTTGCTGCCGCGAACAGGAAGCCAGCAGCCCGGCTAGTGCCACCGCGCCGAAGCCCCCCGCCGAGCGGAGCAACATCTCGCGGCGACTCACGCCAGAAGGTTCGTTCTCGATGCGAGAAGTCATGGCTTGCGTGGTCCTCTGGGTTCGCTATCCACGTGGCCCCGCGGCAGCGGCTTTCGGCCTGCTTTGCGAGCAACCCGAGCCGCTTGCCCGCCTTGGCTCACATTTACCCCTCGAGCGGCGGCCGCGATTGGCTTGAAAGCACGCGCTTTATTGGTTTCACCGGTTCGCCGCGTTCGCACCCGCAAGGCCGCTGCCCGAGGCAATCACTAATTATAATGCCCGCTGCAATCCGACTTCCACTGGCCCGGTGCGCTATTTTTTAGAACCAGCGGACAAAGCGCGTTGGAACAGCCGAGACAAGCGATTTTCCCCCACGAGTTCGAGGTTCCGTTCGCCCTTAGTCCGCTTCCTCGCGCCGCTTGTTGGGGGCAGGCCCCCCGCGGGCCGCTCTTTTCGTCCGCCGGCGGTCCGCACGTCTCCCCCGCGTCTCCGCGGCAGCCCACGGCCGCCACACGAGCCGTGGCCCGAACAGCCACCTCAACGGATGAAAATAAACTCCTCGAGGTTGAATATCACATGGCACAGATCGTTCCAGGCTTGCCGTTGGGCCGCCTCGGGCGATTGTTTCCGCTTGAGATAGGCCGCGCGCTGCTGCTCCAGGAACCGACGGCACCTCGCCACTTCTTCGCTGCTCGGATCGCGCGCCAGCGCATCGCGGTAAAGCCGCGCGATCCGTTCGGCCTGCGAAGTCCCGGAACGAAGCAACCGCTCGGCCCACGAGGCCGATTGCTGCGCGATAAACTCGTTGTTCAGCATCGCCAACGCCTGCACCGGCAGTAGCGCTGTGTTGCGCCGCCCCGCCGCGCTCTCGGGTTTGGGGAAGTCGAACGTCTCGAGCAGCGGCGTCAGATGATTGCGGCGCACTTCCAGATAAATGCTCCGCCGGCAGTCGCCATCCACCGGCCCCGACACCAGTGGCAAATCTTCTCCCTGCATGAACGGCGTCAGGTGTACCGGCACGCTCGGTCCATACAGCTTGCGGTTCAACTGTCCGGCAACGGCCAGCAAACCATCGCGAATGCACTCGGCCTCCAGTCGCCGCCGCGGCATGTGGTGCAACAACCGGTTGGCCGGATCGATCTCCAGCGCCTCGGGCGCGGCGATGGACGACTGTAGATAGGTGCGCGATGTAAGCATCAAGCGGTGCATGGCCTTGATCGACCAACCCGACTCGATGAACCGCCGGGCCAAATAATCGAGCAGTTCCGGATGCGAGGGCCGCTCGCCCAATCGGCCGAAGTTGTCGACCGTGGCCACTAGTCCGGTGCCGAAGTGATGCTGCCAGATGCGGTTGACCATCACTCGCGCGGTGAGCGGGTTGTCAGGCGAGGCGATCCAATCGGCCAGCAACAACCGACCGCTGCCTTGCTCGATGTGCGGTGGGCCCTCGGGCGCCAACACGCGCGGAAAACCGCGCGGCACCACGTCGCCCAAATTGTGCGGATCGCCGTGCAAGTGCAGCCGCTCGTCAACCGAGCCGATGTCGCGGCTCACAATCGCCAGCGCCGAGGGCCGCAGCGCGGCTTCGATCTGTCGCCGCGCCGCACGCCATGCGGCAAGCTGTTGGTATTGTTGGTCCGAAAGCAGTTCGCGGGGCTCATCATCGCCGGCCAACAACGACTGCTCGTGCAACAGCCAATGCCGCAGTTCGGCCACGTCGCGGTCGTTCACGTTGCGCCAGGCCGCGCTGGCCAGTCGAGCACCTTCTGCGCTCGATTCGGCCGCGGCAAGGTTTTCGTCCAGCGTTTCACGCCACTGGCGAAGCACTTCTTGAAACAAGCCCGCCAGCCGCTCGGCCAGCACGGTGGGCGAGTCGACATCTTTCATAAGCGACACCACCCGTCCGTTGGTTCGCACCCACTCGGGCGGTGGTGGCAGCTCATCGCTGAACGTCAGGTGGTCGACCACCACGTGACCATCCGTCGACTCGTCAACAATCTCCAGCATGATCTCCTGGCCGCGGAACGCTTCCAGATTGAACTGCTTGCGCACCATCCACGGCACATCGTCACCGGTGGCCATCACGTCTTCGGGCTCGTGAAGCACCTGGCTGTTGAGCAGCACGTTCACACTGATGCGCTCGGGCTGCTTGTTGCCGCACAGCAAAAAGCTGAGATGCTGCTTCTCGACCTTGAACCGCGGACTCACCAGCCGACCGGTGAACGCGTCGGACCCCCGGTAGCTGCTGGCAAACCCTTTGCCTCGCCAGCCGAACCACTGCGGCTCAGGCACGTGCGAGGGCCCCGTCGCCAGCGCCGCGCCTTCGGCTTGCCACGGAGCGAACGTCTCGCCCTCGAAGTCGGCCAGCACCTCGCCGTCGAGCGAGGCGTCGATCTGCTGGTTCCACTTCGCCAATCGTGCGGCCAATGCGCGGGCCCGTCGTTTGAATCGCATGTCGGGCGCGTCGATCAACTGTTGCCATGCGTACAGCACCGGATCGTGCCGTGCGGCCGCCTGGTCGACGGCCTCGACCCACACGGCC
>WGDQ01000371.1 GCA_015493185.1 Planctomycetaceae bacterium | reverse complement strand
GGCTCTCACCTGCCGCTGCGGAGATTGCAGCAATTCCTACTACCCACACGAAAACCATGGCTGCAGCGATGAGACTACGTGTTGAGTTGTCCGCTGTTGGCCGTGATGCGGTTATTGCTTTGGTTTTGTGGTACACGGTTTCAATCTTTAGGTTTGAAAACTTCAGGCTTGAAAACCCCAGGTAGGAGGTTGAGAACTGGCCGACGGTTGCATTCGCGCGAAGTTGGGCAATTGCCCTCGCCAATGACAATTGCTGGGCAGCGCTCTGACACATCAATATTTCCTATTGGGGGTGTGGCCACCGGTCGACGTTCGTCATCCGGCATCTCCGGCAGCCGTTCACGTCGCGGTCCATTCGTCCCGTCGGCGGCTCGGCTGAAACACGCTGGCAAGGCTGGCAGCAGCCATCTACCTCGCAGGTCGGCATTTTCGAATTGGGGTATTTGTTCAGCATGCTCTCACCATTGTTGTCGCAAGCCAAGCGCCGCTCAATCGAACGACGCTCGCTAGCCGCTTGCCAGGGCAGACCGCCAGCAGGGTTTCACTTATGGAAATGTTACAGCTTGGCAGTCCCAATGGTGGTGTCGTTCATCGCAAATTGAAACGAATCCCTAAACGCTTCTTCCACAAGAGACACAAAGGGTGTGCGAGGCACCTGTAGTCCGTTGCACAACTCATCCTTCATGCTGGCCGCGAGCGATTACCGACGGGCCGGCTCGGCGTGGCCCAAAGCCCGGCAGACGTGTAGCGATTCCCCCTTCACAAGTCGATTGGAGCCGACGAATTTCCTTGCTCGCGTTTGCTGGCGAAGCAGTTTTTCAACAGGTTTCGGGGCGGCGGATTCCCGGCGAGGCTTGGCTTCAAGAAATGCCGTTTTGGGGCTTTGTATCAGGGAGAGCAAAAGGCTTTCCGTTATGTTACGCGCACGGTGCAAACGGTTGGTTTGGCTCCGAGCCCCGCCGCATGCGGGGCTTGCTTCAGTCGGGCTCCCGTGCCCGTGAGCCCCCGCCGCAAAAACAGGGGGAGCGGGGTGCTGCAACGATGTCGAGTAAAAGTGCTAACCGGAGACAACCGGTCAACCGGAGACAACGGCACGCCCGCCGTTCGCCATGCTTGTGCCGTCGGTCGCATCGCGCGATGGAGGAGTCGAGCATCGCACCCCTCTCCAGAGGCACGTTGCGGCAATTGACGGCTATCGCCGCTAGATTTCCAAGGGTATATAATAGGCAATCAGTGTTGTAAGACGCCGGTGTCGTATGCGACTATTTTTGTTTGAGATTTTGTTTGAGACACCCCAATCGACTAGGCGGAAAGCGACTTTGTTGAACGTGTGACTCTTCTGCGAGCGTTCGTTGCACCTTCTCTTCCTCTCGCTCGCACCTGAGTTTTTCGCGGGCCGTCCGCAGTTGATTGAGGCACGAACCGATCAGGTAGCAGAGCATTGGCTCTGCTGCCAGCGGAGATTTTCGTGGAGTCGGGTCTTCGACTCCTAGTAACCGGCGCGGGGCAGTGATGATCAGTCGAGGGATCGTCAAGTCCGCACAGGGATGCACATGTTCGCTTTTCGGGCGTTGGTGGCCTCACGGCAAGTGATCCGCGGACCAGCACTGCCCTATAGAGCGCGCATGCTTTGCCACCTTGTTCCGGACTCCCGGTAAGAACTGCTGCATGACCACTGCCCCAGAAAAGTCTCAGCCCGATTCGGCTCGCTCCCAAGCAGAGCTGCTTGAGGAGTTGCGCGCGCTGCGCCGACGCGTGCGAGAGCTGGAGGAAGCCGAAGCGCGATGGCAGCGAGCCGAAGCGGCCTTGCGCGAGAACCGCTTGCGGCTGCAAGCCGTGGTATCGGATGCGCCGATCATTTTGTGGAAACTCGATGCCGACGGTGTTTTCACGTTTGCCGAAGGCCGAGGGCTCGAGCGCTTGGGGCTGAAACCGGCTGACGTCGTCGGCACATCTGCTTTGAAGCGGTTTGCCAAATCGCCCCGCGTGGCGAATTTTCTCCGCCGTGCCTTGGGTGGCGAGTCGGTCATGGCCACCATCGAATACGGCGGCCGTTCGTTCGAAGTTTGTTGTGAGCCGCTGCGCGATGAAAACGGTCCCGAGCGGGTCACCGGTGTCATCGGCGTTAGTACCGATGTGACCGAACATCATGATGCGGCGGCGTGCCTGCAAGCGGTCGTCGAGGGAACCTCCTCCGCGACCGGCAAAAGGTTCTTTCGTGCATTGGCCCAGCATCTGGCCGAGGCATTGCGTACCAAAGGTGCCTTGGTGTGCGAGGTGACGGATGATCAGCAGCACCGGCTCGCGCCGCTAGCCATGTGGTTTGACGGGGCCTTGATGGACGAACTTCCTACCGCGGGTGGTGGGCCCTGTCGCGAGGTCGTGCGCCATGGGGTGTTGTACGTTCCTTCATGCGTGGCCGATCGTTTTCACGACGCGCCATGGCTGAAGGACGGCAACATCGAAAGTTACCTGGGAGTGGCTTTGGTCAATTCCGCCGGCCGAGTGATCGGGTCGCTTGGCGTGGTAGACGACAAGCCGTTCAAAGATCGCGAATTCGCAGAACCGATTTTGCGAGTGTTCGCAGCACGTGCGGCGGCCGAACTCGAACGCCAACGGGCGGACGACGCGATTCGCGAATCGCAACGCCGATTGATCGGGCAAAACCACGCGCTGGCCCAACTCAGCAAGCTGGAAGCGATCGGGCAAGGAAAGCTGGACGACGCGATTCGCGCCATCACGGAGGTGGCTGCCGACACAATCGAGACGGAACGTGTGAATGTGTGGTTTTACGACCAGCAGCACACCAAAATCTGCTGCGTCGATCAGTTCGAGCGCACCGCACGGCGGCACAGCGATGGTCAGGAACTGACAGCGCGTGAATTCCCTTCCTATTTCAAAGCTTTGGAAGAGCGCCGCATCATCGCTGCTTCGGATGCAATGAACGACCCGCGGACGCGCGAGTTCCGAGAGAGCTATCTGAAACCACATGGCATCGGTGCCTTGCTCGATGCACCGATTCGCGTGGCCGGCCAAATGGTCGGGGTGATTTGTCACGAGCACGTTGGCCCGCCGCGATCATGGACATTGGAAGAAGAACAGTTTGCGGCATCGATGGCCGACTATGTGGCTCTGGCGTTGGAGGCCCGAGATCGGCGGCGCGCAGAAGAAGCCCTGCGTCGCGCTCGCGACGAGTTGGAACAGCGGGTCGAGGAACGCACGGCCCGACTGACGCAAACGAATCGGCGCTTGCGGAGCGAAATCGAGGAACGACGAAAAACCGAGGCCGCTCTGCGCCGCAGCGAGGCAAGGTTTCGTCGCCTTTTCGAATCGAACATCATCGGTGTTTTCTTCTCGCACTTGGACGGTCGCATCACGGATGCCAACGATGCCTTCTTGCGCATGCTCGGCTACGACCGCGACGACTTACCGCTCGACTGGAACGCGCTCACGCCACCCGAGTGGAAATCCGACGCCGAGCAGCATGTGGAAGAGTTACTGACGGATGGTGCCGCGCCGGCTCGAGAAAGAGAGTGTGTCCGCAAAGACGGCAGCCGCGTGCCGGTCTATCTCGGCGCAGCACGCATGGAGAGCAACCCTGACGTCTGCGTGGCATTCGTTGTCGACCTGACCGAGCAAAAAGGGGCCGAGCGTGCGCTGGCCCAATCGGAAGAACGTTTGCGGTCGTTGGTGAGCACGGCGCCTGACTTCATTCTGGTGCTGGATAACGAAGATCGCATTCAGTTTATCAACCGTACGGTTCCAGGAGTGGCGGTCGACGAGATCCTTGGGAAAAACGCCTACAAGTTGATCGAGTCGGCATATCACCAGCGCATTCGGGCATGCCTCGATCGCGTGCGTCAGACGGGGGAGTTCGGTTCATTCGATCTTCTTACCGCAGGCGTACGGGGGGTTCCCACCTGGTACACGGTGCGTGTCGGCCCTTTTATGCAAGACGACCGCATCGTAGGCGTCACGCTGATTGCTCGCGATGTCACGGATCGCAAGCAAATGGAAGAGGCGTTGCGCGAGAGCGAAACCAAATTCCGCCAGCTTGCCAATACGGTGGCGGCAGCCGCATTCATTTATCAAGACGATCGCCTCAAGTATGTCAATCAGGCCGCTAGCCGCATCACGGGCTACTCAGAAGAAGAGTTGCTGGCATTGCCCCTTAAGAAGATCGTGCATCCCGAGCATCACGACCTGTTCGGCCAGCGATTGCGCCGCCATGAAGAGGGCGAGCCGGCGCCACCGCACTACGAAGTGCGGATTCTTTGCAAGGACGGAAGGCAGCGCTGGGTTGACTTTGTGGCGGGTGATATCGAATACGAGGGACGGCCGGCCCTTCTGGGTACGGCATTCGACATCACCGACCGAAAACAGGCGGAAGAAGAGTTGCTCGGTAAGCAGGAATTCCTCAAACGATTGCTGAACGCGCACGAGCGAGATCGTCAGCTCACCGCTTACGAGATCCACGACGGTCTCGTGCAAGACATCACGGCCGCCAAAATGCACTTCGAGGCCTTCCGCAGGCAGCAAACCGTACTATCGAATCGCGGCGCGAAAGAGTTCGATCGCGGACTGGAACTATTGAGCGAAACCATTCGCGAAGCCCGTCGGCTGATCAGTGGGTTGCGGCCACCGATTATCGATGAACGAGGAATTGTGGCGGCAATCGATTATCTCATCAACGAGCGAAATACCGACGACGATTTGGCCATCGATTTCGTTCACGACGTAAGCTTCAATCGGCTTGATCCTGTGACCGAAGGAGCGGTGTTTCGTATCGTTCAAGAGGCGCTGACGAATGTCTACCGCCACAGCAAGGCGGAGCGAGCAAGAGTCGCATTGCGACAGCTCGACGATCGGATGCAAATCGAAATCCGCGACTGGGGTGTCGGCTTCCAAGTGTCCGATGTTTCGGGCAATCGCTTCGGGTTGCAGGGGATTCGCGAACGCGCGAGATTGCTGCGCGGCAACGCGACGATTGAAAGCCACCCCGGGCAGGGAACCCGTGTTGCCGTTGAGCTGCCCGTGCAATATGCCGAGGCGCGTCAAATCGATGGGAGCGACGCATGACCGTACGACTCGTCATCGCCGATGACCACGAGGTGGTTCGGGCTGGTTTGAAAAGCTTGTTGGCCGATACCGAATTCGAGGTCGTCGGTGAAGCCGAGACGGGCGAACAAGCTGTTCGCACCACGCTGGATCGAGAACCCGACGTCGTGCTGCTCGACGTACGAATGGTCGATTGCGATGGTTTAACAGCCCTTGAAAAAATCAAGAACCACATGCCCGACTTGCCCGTGCTGATGTTGTCGGCCTACGACAATCCGACCTACATCGCCAGGGCCTCGGCGCTGGGTGCCAGCGGATATGTTCTGAAAAATCGGGATCGAAAAACGTTGCTCACGGCATTGCGGAAAGCGGCTGCGGGGCAAAGTGCCTGGAGCCGCGATGACTTGCGAAGAGTTACCGGAGCGCTGGCCACGCCTCGGGTGGGGCAGGAAATCGAGGTGCCGCTCACGCAACGCGAGTCGGAAGTGTTGCGCCAGATCGCATTGGGGCTGACCAATAAGGAAATCGCCCAGGCGCTACAGATCAGCTACGAAACGGTGAAAGAGCACGTCCAGCACATTCTACGCAAAATCGGTGTTAGCGACCGGACGCAAGCGGCCGTATGGGCTGTTCGCCGCGGCCTGCTGTAGTTTGCAGGCCACGGCTTGCCGGCCACGCTG
>WGDQ01000370.1 GCA_015493185.1 Planctomycetaceae bacterium | reverse complement strand
CCTGGTGCCAGCGCCGAGGTGGTTGCCGAAACGGTGGCCGCCCCCATTGAGCAAGAAGTGAACGGCGTCGAGGACATGCTTTATATGTCGTCCACCTGTTCGAGCGACGGCACCATGGAACTGACGATCACCTTCGAAGTAGGCACCGACGTGGACATGGCGGCCGTGCTGGTGCAAAACCGCGTGGCCGTGGCCGAACCCAAACTGCCCGAGGAGGTGAAGCGGCAAGGCATCACCACCAAAAAGCAGTCGACGTCCATCGTGCTCATCGTCAATCTGTACTCGCCCAACGGCACATACGACGACATCTACATGAGCAACTACATCGGCACGCGCATCAAAGATGTGCTGGCGCGCGTGCCTGGCGTGGGCGAGGTAACCGTGTTCGGGGCCAAAGACTTCGGCATGCGCATCTGGCTCGACCCCAACCGGCTGAAGGCCCGCGGCCTGACCACCAGCGACGTGCTCAGCGCCATCCGCGAGCAGAACGTGCAGGTGGCCGCCGGGCAAATCGGCGCACCGCCCAGCCCGCCGGGGCAGGTGTTTCAATACACGATCAACGCTTTGGGCCGGTTGGCCACGGTCGACGAGTTCGAAAACCTGATTGTCAAGGTCGGTCGCGACGGCCGACTCGTGCGCGTGCGCGACGTGGCCCGTGTCGAGCTGGGCGCTCAAGACTACAAATGGACGGTGCGGCTCAACGGCGCGCCGGCCGTGGCCATGGGCATTTATCAATTGCCCGGTGCCAACGCGCTTTCCGTGGCGCAGGGCGTGCGGGCCGCTATGGAAAAATTGGCCGCCGACTTCCCCGACGATCTGGCCTATACGGTATCGCTCGACACCACGCGCTTCGTCACGGCCTCGATTCGCGAGGTTATCATCACGCTGTTGGTCGCCATCGTGTTGGTTGTGTTCACGGTCTACGTTTTCCTGCAAGACCTGCGGACAACGCTCATTCCTTCGCTCACCATTCCCGTCGCACTGATCGGCACGTTCGCCGTCATGCTGGCCTTGGGGCTGTCGATCAACACGCTCACGCTGTTCGGCCTGGTGTTGGCCATCGGCATCGTTGTCGACGATGCCATCGTGGTGGTTGAAAACACGATGCGCTTGATCGATGAGGAAAAGCTTTCGGCCAAGCAGGCAGCCACCAAGGCCATGGATCAGGTCACCGGTCCGGTGGTGGCCACCACGCTGGTGCTGCTGGCCGTTTTCGTTCCCGCCGCCATGCTGGGCGGCATCACGGGCCGGCTCTATCAGCAGTTTGCGCTCACCATTTCGGTGGCCACCGTGTTTTCTTCGATCAATGCGCTGACGCTCAGCCCAGCGCTGGCGGGCGTGTTGCTGCGCCCTTCGCCAAGCCGGCGGGGGCCTTTCTTCTCGGCGTTCAATCGGGCGTTCGACGTCTCGACGGTCGGTTACATGTCGATCGTGCGGTGGATTGTGCGCCGCACCTTGGTGGGGGGGCTGCTATTCGTCGTGTTCTTCGCCCTGATGCTGGTCGGTTTTCGCGTTGTGCCGGGTGGTTTTCTGCCGAACGAAGATCAGGGCTATTTCTTCGTCGATTTGAAATTGCCCGACGCGGCAACGCTCGAGCGAACCAGCGCCGTGACTCGTCGGCTCGAAAAAATCGTGCTCGACATCCCTGGTGTCGATAGCGTAACGGCCATCGACGGCTATTCGCTGCTCGATCGCGTGGTCACGTCCAACGCCGGTGCGTTCTTCGTGGTGCTCGAACCCTGGGACGATCGCGGCTCGGCCGAACAGCACGCGGCACAAATCGTGCGCCGCGTCGCCGCCGAGTTGCAAAAGGTTCAGGAAGGCATCGGCCTGGCGTTTTTGCCACCACCCATCGAAGGGCTGGGAGCCGCCGGCGGGTTCGAATTCCGTATCCAAGACCGCACCGGCATGGGGCTCGAACTGCTGCAACGCGTCGGCGACGACTTCGTACTGCAAGGCACCGCGCATCCTGTGCTCACGCGCATGAACAGCAACTTTCGGGCGACGGTGCCACAGCTTTATCTCGACGTGGACCGCACCAAGGTCAAAACGCTGGGCGTGCCGCTCACCACCTTGTTCGAAACGTTGCAAACCAATCTCGGCTCGTCGTACGTGAACGACTTCAATCTTTTCGGGCGCGTGTTTCGCGTGCTGGTGCAGGCCGATGCCCAGTTTCGCAGCCGCATCGACGACGTGATGAAGCTCGAAGTGCGCAACCGCGATGGCGAAATGGTGCCGCTGCGCACCCTGCTCTCGGTAAAAGATTCGGCCGGCCCCCAAACGATCTACCGCTACAACATCTTTTCCTCGGCCACCATCACCGGCGAACCGGCTCCCGGCTACAGCACCGGACAAGCCATTTCAGCCATGCAGTCGCTGGCCGCCAAACTGCTGCCGCCGGGCATGGGTTACGAATGGTCCGGCATCACGTACCAGCAGATCCAGGCCGGCAATCAGGCGCCCTTCATTTTTTCGATCGCCTTGGTATTCGTGTTTTTGTTTCTCGCCGCACAATACGAAAGCTGGTCGATTCCCCTGGCCATCATTCTTTCCGTACCACTGGCGATCTTCGGCGCCATGCTGGGCACCTGGCTGCGGGCAATGGACAACAACATCTACACGCAAATCGGCCTGGTACTGCTGATCGGGTTGGCCAGTAAAAACGCGATTCTCATCGTCGAATTCGCCAAGCAGCGGCGGGCCGAAGGCCTGACGACGCGCGAGGCGGCCATCGAAGCATCGCGACTACGCTTTCGCCCCATTCTGATGACCGCCTTCTCGTTCATCCTCGGCGTGTTTCCGCTGGTTGTGGCCAGCGGCGCCGGCGCCGCCAGCCGCCGGGCCCTCGGTACGGCCGTCTTCGGGGGCATGCTGGCGGCCACCATGTTGGGCGTGTTTTTCGTCCCCATGCTGTACGTCATCATCCAATCGCTCAGCGATCGCTCGCCCGACTCGTCGACCGCGCCGGCACCTTCGACCGAACCGCCCACTGAGTCGTCAGCCGAATCGTCTTCCGAACCGCCGACCGCCCCTCCCACCCCACCCGAGCCGAACGACCCGCCACCTTCGGACAACTGAGAAACGCTCGCGCCAACGCTCCGGCGCTGGTTCCAAACATCTTGGAAGTCACAGGCCAGATCGCGCGAGCACCGAGGAACGACTGTGTCGAGAGGCTGCGAACACGGCTCAAAAAAAGCCGCTTCCGGCGCAGTTCCCAACAAACCCAGCACGCGTGGCGTTTCCACGGGCCCCACGAACAGGCCGGCGGCCGGCAGACTCACAGAACTATCAGCGCATCACACCGTGCGCGTGCTCGCTCTCCGCGGTGGCTTTTTTGATTTGCAGCAACCCGCGACGCACGTCGCCGCGGGCCGACCGATCGCCTGGGGCCTGCTGCCGCGCCTCTCAGGCTGCGCGCAGCGGCCCGGCAAACGGCCACGAGGCAGCACCAGACAAAGCACCCGACAAGAAGGCGAAACAGATTTCCCGAAAAAACGGCGACACTTCACAGGCTGTAATACAGGTCCATCAACTGCCGCAGCATTTCGTGAACGATCGACCGGTCAGGAATCGAGGCCGCCAGCCCGTAGATAGGGGCCATGCCACCTTCGGCATTGGGATGCTCGCGCACGAAGGCCACCGATTCGTTCAGGTCTTCAACAAACCGCTCAGCCACGCCGGGCTGCGTGTGGCGCAGCGTGGGGCTCACGTGCAGCGCCGGAGGCCGTTGCAATCCGGTCAGCGCCCAGCGGCGGGCCGACATCTGGTCCATCACCTGATAGATGTCGAGCTCTTCGGCCGCGAAGGCGAACACGCCGATGGGTTTGCCCAGCACCCGAAGACCTTCGATCTGCTCGACGCCGCCGCGCATGATTTTCACGGCCTCAAGTATCCGCCGTGTCGCTTCGAGATAACCTTTTTCACCCATCGACATCAGCGCAGCCCAGCAGGCAGCGCTCAGCCCGCCCGGACGGCTGCCCGAAAAGGTGGGCGAATAGTACAACCCGCCGGGCCAGTCGGCGATGGTGAAATACTGATAACGACGCAACTCCATGCCACGGTACAACACGACCGATGTTCCCTTGGCCGCGTAGCCGTATTTGTGCGTATCGCACGACATCGAGGTCACACCCGGCAGGCGGAAGTCGAACTTCGGCACTTCGTGGCCCAGCTTTTCAACCCACGGCAAGAAGAAGCCGCCCAGGCAGGCATCAACGTGCATTCCCACGCCGCGGCGCTGCGCCAGCTCCGACATTTCTTCCAGCGGATCGATGGTGCCGTAGGGAAAGTTGACCGCCGAACCGACAATGGCGATCGTGTTTTCGTTGATCGCGTCTTCTACGGCCGAAACATCGGCCCGAAACTGCTCGTCCAACGGGGTGACGTTCACGCGGATGTTGAAATACTCGCCCGCCTTGTGAAACGCGGCATGTGCCGAGTCGGGCACCACGAGCTCTGGCTTTGTGATCCCCTTTTTGTCACGGGCCCAATCGCGATAGGCCTTCATCGCCAGCAGAATGCTCTCCGATCCGCCCGAGCTCACCGCGCCGCACACACCTTCGGGGCTGCCAAACGGAGCGGTCGTTTGACCCGCGCCCAGCATGTGGGCCGTCATGGCGACGATCTCGCCTTCGAACTTCGCCGCGCTGGGCCACAAATCGGCGTGAAGCTGATTCGCCTGCGATTGCAGCGCGTACACGCGGTTCAAGAACTCGATGTGCTCGTCGTCGCCGTGGTACACCGAGCCCGAGGCATAACCTTGCTTCCAACGGCTCTGCTCGATTTCGCTCAATGCCCGAATCTGCTCGAGCACCGCCTCGCGGTCGACGCCCTCGGTGGGCAATGTCGCCTGCGGCGGAAACTGCTCGCGGTACGGGTGCAACATTTGATCGAGCGGCGCCATGAAGTCGCCGGCGCCGGGAGGAATTGTGTTGGCCATCGTCACCATACTCCTCAAAAAAGAAACCTGAGTCGGGTTCTGCTCGCCTGTGCGTGGCGGGCAGCATCGTTCGAAATCGGCGGGGCAAAACAACAAGCCACGTGGCCGCTCGCAGGCCAACATCGCCCGCTCGATCAAAATCTTCGAGCCGATCTGAAGGCAACGCCTCCCGATCTAACCGAAAGGCGACCGTCGCGGGACCGCCGCGGGTCGGGGTTCTGATTTTTTTCTGACTTTTTTCCGCTCATTTCTCCGGGCGGGCGTTTTCGACGCTACCGCCACGTTGTGTGGCCCCTCCAGGTAAACGTACTGCTCAGCGGTCGCCGGCGGTGGTGGCCGCCGCCCCCGGCGATGGCAAACCATTCAGCCGGGCGAACAGCCGGCGGTTGGACCGATATGCCTGTTGAAATGCGGAAAACAGTTCGTCGTACACGCGCCGATACTCGGGCCGCGGCTCGAAGGTTCGGGCAATCGGCACACAGCCGGGCACGTCTTCCATTTGCAAGTGGCCCAGTGCCAGCAGCGCCAACAGGCCCGCCCCCCGCAAGATGGCTTGGTTGGGCTGTTCGACTTGGCGAATTTTCCGGTTCAGAATATCGGCGTGAATCTGGCACCACAGATCGCTGCGAGCCCCACCGCCGATGTGGTGAATTACGTCGAAACGTCGCGAGACGAATCGCTCCACCGCATCGAGCAGCCAGCGAAGATTCATCGACACACCTTCCAAAACGGCGCGAATCGCATCGGCCTGCGTGGTGCGCAGCGATTGGTTGAGAAACCCGCCCCGTGCATGGCTATCGTTTTGCGGCGGACCAGCGCCGTTGAGCCAGGGCAGAAAGAGCAACCCGCCACTGCCCGGTGGGGCCGCGGCGGCCAGCTCAAACGCTCGCTGGAAAACTTCGGCATCGGCCGACTGGCTTT
>WGDQ01000369.1 GCA_015493185.1 Planctomycetaceae bacterium | reverse complement strand
TTCTCGCTGTTGCCGTGGCTGCAATCGACGAGTATGCGGGCCGGCAGGCCAGCGGCCTGCAACCGCTCGGCGGCGGACTGAAGGTCGGCTGCGTGGAAGTTGGTGCCCGAGCGGCCACCGCGAAGAATCAGGTGGCCCCAGGGATTGCCGCGGGTGTTGATGATGCTGGTTCGACCGTCGATATCGATGCCCACAAAGCTGTGCGGCCCCTTGGCGGCACTCATGGCGTCAATGGCCACTTGCAGGCTGCCGTCGGTGCCGTTTTTGTAGCCCACGGGCATCGACAGGCCGCTGGCCATTTGCCGGTGCGTTGGCGATTCGGTGGTGCGTGCCCCGATCGAAGCCAGCGAGATGAGATCGGAAATGTATTGCGGAGTGATCGGCTCCAGCATTTCGGTGGCGGCGGGCAGACCGAGTTCGGCCACTTCGAGCAGCAGCTTTCGGGCGAGCCGCAGGCCGTTTTCGATGTCGAAACTGTCGTCCAGATGCGGATCGTTGATCAGGCCTTTCCAACCGACCGTGGTGCGCGGCTTTTCGAAATAAACCCGCATGGCGACGAAAATGGTTTCGTTTACGCGTTGGGCCAGTTCGTGCAGCCGATGAGCGTATTCGATGGCCGCTTTGGGATCGTGGATCGAGCAGGGGCCAACCACGGCCATCATGCGGGGATCGCTACCGTCGAGAATTTGTTTGATCGTTTCGCGCGACTCGTACACCGTGCGATTGGCCGCTTCGCTCATGGGCAGCTCTTGTTTCAGCCGCCGCGGTGAGATAAGCGAAATGGTGCTCCGAACGTTGATGTCTTGTGTGGGCCGCATCATGGTAGCCGGCGGATCTGCTTCGGGTGGAGGACACATCGTGACAACTGACTTTCTGCTTGCCTTTTGAAGGAAAGGGCGTGCAAAGCCGCCTGAGCGGCACGGGCGGTGTCGGGTCGATCGGATGAATCGGATACACGGAGGCGGTCGTACCGGGCGTTTTCCGACCGAAGCGTCGTTTATCGTCACGCCCGGACGCGATACAGCAAGTGCCTCAGCCATGCCTGTCGAGCAACGGTTGCACAGGGGGGGCGGCTGGGAAAACGCGCGATAACGTGCAGCAGACCCTAGCCTAACCCAGCCTGTCCAGAGTGTCGAGCGTCGCGGTGCGATCGGCTCCGCGTGGTCGCGGGAGAGATTCCTGAACCGAGTCGGCGGGAACCGGGAAGATGGCTCCTGATCGGCACCAATCGCGTGAACGGGAGATTCGATGCAGTTGCCAGGTCGGTTGACCTTGATAAGGCGGCGGACCTATAATCCGCGCCTTCGCGGCAAAGCGAGCGAATGAGCTGCCTGCGTCTGGTTTTCGAATCTGGCGGGGGTGCGAACTTGTCGGGCATGAGCGGCTTGAGCCGGTTTGCGCGGCGTTTGCGATTTTGAATCATGCGGCTTCGTTGGTGGAAGTCGGCCCTGTTCTGGCTCACCCAAAAGGAATCGCCCGTAGCGGCGCTTGTCGGCGGACGGGGCAGGCGTTGCCGTGTGGTCGATGCGATAGGGTCGATGGTGGCCCGTGGCGTTTGAGCCCGGCCGCAATCAGTGCGTTTCGTTCGCTGCTTATTCGTTGGATTGTTGGCCGGTCTGGATCGGCCGGATGGCTCTAGGCACCAGGTTCGATCATGAAAATTCACGAGTATCAGGCCAAGCAGATTTTTCGCCAGGCGGGGGTGCCCGTGCCCGACGGCCGTGTGGCACGCACTGCGGAAGAAGCCGCCGAAGCGTTCAAGCAGTTGGGCGGTAGCGTGGCCGTGGTGAAGGCGCAAATTCACGCGGGAGGCCGCGGCAAGGGAACAATCAAAGAGTGCCCGGAACAGCACGGCGTGCAGTTGGTGCGAAGTGCCGAAGAGGCCGCCGAAGTGGCGGGGCGCCTGTTGGGTCAGCATTTGGTGACCGTGCAAACGGGGCCCGAAGGGCAGGTGGTTCGCCAGGTGCTGGTGGAAGCAGGTTGCGACATTCGTCGCGAGCTGTACTTGGGCATTGTGGTCGACCGCGCGGCCGCGAGCCCGGTGATGATGGTTTCGAGCGAAGGCGGCATGGATATCGAGGAGGTGGCGGCGCGGACGCCGGAAAAGATTTTTCACGAACCGTTCGACGTAGACGCCGGCTTGTTTTCCTATCAGGCCCGAAAGTTGGCCGTGCTGCTGGGGCTGAGCGGTGCGTCGATCCAATCGGCCGATCGGCTGATGCGGGGACTGGCCCGGGTGTTTCTCGACAACGATTGCAGCCTGGTCGAGGTGAACCCGCTGGTGGTCACAGGCGACGGCAGCCTGCTGGCATTGGACGCCAAGGTGAATTTCGACGACAACGCGTTGTTCCGCCACAAAGAACTGGCCGAGTTGCGCGATCCGAACGAAGAAGATCCCTACGAAGCACGTGCCGCGAAAGCGGGCTTGAGCTACGTGAAGCTCGACGGCAATATCGGTTGCCTGGTCAATGGGGCGGGCCTGGCCATGGCTACGATGGATTTGATCAAGCTGCACGGCGGCAATCCGGCCAACTTTCTCGACGTAGGTGGCGGTGCCAACGTGGAGCAAGTGACCGAGGCGTTTCGCATTTTGCTCGACGACAAAAACGTACGCGCCGTACTGGTCAACATATTTGGCGGCATCATGCGTTGTACCACGATCGCGTCGGCGATTGTCGAGGCGTACGAAACCGTCGGTTTCAACGTGCCGCTGGTCGTGCGTTTGGAAGGCACCGAAGTCGAACAAGGGCGACGCATTCTGGCTGAAAGCAACCTGGAAATCATTACCGCCTCGGACATGACCGACGCCGCCAAGAAAGTGGTTGCGGCAGCCGGCTGAGGCAGACCGACTGGTTCAATCGTTGCAAAGATTCCTTCCGGTCGATTCGTGTGGGCGAACGGCGTTGCTCGGCGCAAGAGCCGCTGCGGCACGATTTGCCTCGCGTTTCAACTGGTGTGCTGAACGTCGAGCCTCGAACCTGGAATCACCAAACCGGCCTATCGAAATGCACGTGAATGGTTGGGCCGACCAACCGACCTTGTTTCAACCAATCAACCTCGTTTCAACCGTCCGACTTTTTTCCTCCACTGAGCATTGCCATGAGCATTCTGATCAACCGCGACACGCGCGTTCTTTGTCAAGGAATTACCGGGCGAGTCGGCCGTTTTCATACGAAGCAGTGTCTGGAATACGGTACTCAGGTGGTTGGCGGTGTGACACCGGGCAAGGGCGGTGAAACCGTTGAAGGCGTGCCGGTGTTTGACACCGTGGCTGAGGCGGTGCGGCAAACCGGCGCCGACGCGACGATGATCTTTGTGCCACCACCCTTCACGGCCGACGCGATTCTCGAGGCCGTCGACGCGGGCATTCGTGTTGTGGTTGCCATTACCGAAGGCGTGCCCGTGCTCGATATGGTTCGCGTGTATGAAGTGGTGCGGCGCAGCGAATCGACGTTGATCGGCCCGAACTGCCCGGGCATCATCACGCCCGAGGAGTGCAAAATCGGCATCATGCCGGGCTACATTCACAAGGCTGGACCGGTGGCCGTGATGAGCCGTAGCGGTACGCTCACCTACGAAGCGGTATGGCAGCTCAGCAATCTGGGGCTGGGGCAATCAACCTGCGTGGGGCTGGGTGGCGACCCGATTGTGGGCACCTCGTTCATTGATCTGTTGAAGTTGTACGAGGCCGATCCGCAGACCGAGGCCATTATGA